>NZ_JAGPXV010000708.1:0-2819 GCF_018070405.1 Micromonospora sp. D75 | reverse complement strand
CGCACCCGGGCCGCCCGACGTGGACGACGTCAGCTACTGGCGCGCGGTCCCTCCCGGCGACGACGACGCGAGCGCCCGGCACGCCTGGTGGGCACGCCGCTCCGCCGTCGCCTTCGACCGGCCCACCGGCGTGGTCCGGCTCTGGTCCGACACCGCGCCCGCCGCCGTCCGCGCGGCCACCGCAATAGACCCCGACGGGTACGTGACCACCCAGGGACACGTGCTGCGCGTACCCCATCTGCTCGCCACCCTGACCACCGAGGCGGTCATCCACCACCTCGACCTGGTGGTGGACCTGCCGGACGCGCCGCTGCCGGCGGCCGACCCGACGCGGGTCGCGGTGACCACGATGGACGGGCTGCTCAGCGACGAGGCGGTACGGCCGGCCGGCTGGGACGACCACGAGTACCTGCTGAAGGCCGCCGGCCGGGTGCCGCTGACCGACCGGGACCGGCTGGAGCTGGGCGAGGCCGCCGGCTGGTTCCCGCTGCTCGGCTGACGCCGCTCAGACGATCGCCATGTCCACGAAGCGCGACAGGTGCAACTGGGCGGCAACCGTCACCGTGTCGGTCGGCCCATTCCTGTGCTTGGCGATAATGAAGTCCGCCTCGCCCGCGCGCGGCGACTCCTTGTCGTAGTAGTCGTCGCGGTGCAAAAGGATAACAACGTCCGCATCCTGCTCAATTGATCCCGATTCACGCAAATCGGACAATTGCGGACGCTTGTCGGTACGCTGTTCCGGGCCACGGTTCAGCTGACTCACCGCGATCACCGGGCACTCGACTTCCTTGGCCAGCAGCTTCAGGCCACGGGACAGGTCCGCGACCTCCTGCTGCCGGCTCTCGGTGCGCTTCGGTGAGGTCATCAGCTGGAGATAGTCGACCACGATCAGCTTCAGGTCGTGCTTCTGCTTGAGCCGCCGCGCCTTCGCCCGGATCTCCATCAGGTTCATGCTCGGGGTGTCGTCGACGAAGAGCGGCGCCTCGCTGATCTCGCCCATGCAGCGGGCCAGCTTGGTCCAGTCGTCGTCGGAGAGCTGCCCGCTGCGCAGGACGTGCAGCGGTACGCGCGCCTCGGCCGAGAGCAGTCGCATGACGATCTCGACCTTGCTCATTTCCAGCGAGAAGATCGCCGACGCCTGGTTGGCCCGGATCGCCGCATTTCGGGCAAAGTCCATAGATGCGGTTGATTTGCCCAAACCAGGCCTGCCGGCCACGATAATAAGTTGGCCGGCGTGCAGGCCGTTGAGCAGTCGGTCCAGGTCGGTGAAGCCGGTCGGCACACCGGTCATCACGCCGCCCTGGGCGCCGACCGCCTCGATCTCGTCGAGCGTGGGCTGCAGCATGTCGGCCAGGACCGCGAAGTCCTCGCTGACGCGCTTCTCGGTGATCTCGTAGACGGCCTGCTGGGCGAGGTCGACGATGTCGTCGACGTCGCGGCTGCCGCTCGGCCCGGTGCCGTAGCCGAGCTGCACGATCCGGGTGCCGGCCTCGACGAGGCGGCGGAGCACCGCCCGTTCCCCGACGATGCGGGCGTAGTAGGCGGCGTTCGCGGCGGTGGGCACACTGGCGATGAGCGTGTGCAGGTAGGGCGCGCCGCCGATGCGGGCGAGGTCGCCGGAGTCGGCGAGCGCGGCGGCGACGGTGATCGGGTCGGCGGGTTCGCCGCGTCCGTAGATGTCGAGGATCGCGTCGAAGATGGTGGCGTGGACGGGGCGGTAGAAGTCGTTGGTCTTCAGGATCTCCACGACGTCCGCGATGGCGTCCTTGGACAGCAGCATGCCGCCGAGTACGCACTGCTCGGCAGCCACGTCCTGCGGTGGTGTCTTCTCGAACGGCGCGTCGCGCGGCGGCGGCTCGGACGACGGTTGCCCCCCGGTCCGTTCCGTACGCGCCTCGTCGGTGACCGACACGGGTGCCCCCCTTGCTGCGTCGGATCGAGTCCAGCTCTATCGCTGGGGTGTGACAACTTCCGCCGACCCCTCCGGTCGATCGGGGGTCATCGCCCGGCGGTCGGGGGGACCACGATACGGAACCCGAGGTCAGCGACTCAACAAGGCCGGTGGATGAGCCTCGGGACAACCTGTGGACGCCTGGGGACCGGCATGTGCGCAGGGTGTGCACAGGGTGTGGAAAAGTGATGGGGAATTCCGGGCGTATCGCCTCTGACCTGCGCTTTTACTGTCCCCACCCTGTGGACGGAAGATTTCCGGCTGAGCTTTGTCGTCGTTCGTCCCGTACTATCGCTGCGAACGGCGACACCTGGGACAGCGGGTTTACTTTCGGGTTGAGAGAGGTCACGCTCCGGCCGTGAGACACCGGGACTGGGGAAGCGGGGAGGACAGCCCGCGCGAGCGACGGCCGAGCGGTTCCTGGGACGAGCCCGCCGGGCCGCGCCGGGCCGACTCGTACGCGCCGGAGAGCTACCGCACGCCGAGTCGGCGGCGGGCGATCGAGCGCGGCCAGGACGAGCCGGTGGACACCTACCTTCCCCGCTGGGCTCTGGAGTCCGGGGTGAGCCGCGCGGACGGTGGCGGGCGGCACGCGGCGCCCGACGACGACGAGATCGAGGTCGAGACGCCGTCGTCCGAGGGTGGCCGGCGCACGGAGGCGGGCCGCCGTCGGCGCGATCGGCCGGAGCCGCGGGCGATCGGTGCGGGTCCGTTGTCGGACCACACCGCCGAGTGGACGATGGACGCCCCCCAGGAGCGGGGGTATGTGGGGAACAGGCGTGCCGACTCGGACGACGAGCCGGTGTCGGGGGTGTCGCCGCGTAGTCGTCCCCGTCGCGCGGCGACCCGGCGTCCGCAGGTGATCTGG
>NZ_JAGPXV010000707.1:0-2829 GCF_018070405.1 Micromonospora sp. D75 | reverse complement strand
GCCCACCCAGGTGTGGGACGTCCGCCAGGCGCCGGAGGCGTTCCGGCACGTCAGCCAGGCCCGGCACGTCGGCAAGGTGGTGCTCACCATGCCCCGGGCGTGGGACCCCGACGGCACGGTGCTGCTGACCGGCGGCACCGGGACCCTGGGCCGGCTGGTCGCCCGGCGGCTGGTCGAGACGCACGGCGTACGGCGGCTGCTGCTGGTCAGCCGCCGCGGCGAGCGGGCCCCCGGCGCGACCGAGGCGCTCGACGAACTGCGGGCCCTGGGGGCCGAGGCCACGGTGGTGGCGGCCGACGTGTCCGACCGCGACAACCTCGCCGGGGTGCTGGCGGCGGTACCGGAGCGGCACCCGTTGACCGCCGTCGTGCACCTCGCCGGGGTGCTCGACGACGGGGTGGTCACCGCCCTCACCCCGCAGCGCGTCGACACGGTCTTCGCGCCGAAGCTCGACGCCGCGTGGCACCTGCACGAGCTCACCCGCCACCTCGACCTCGCCGGGTTCGTGCTCTTCTCCTCCGGCGCCGGAGTCTTCGGCGTCCCCGGTCAGGCCAACTACGCGGCGGCCAACGCGTTCCTCGACGCGCTCGCCCTGGCCCGCCGTGCGCAGGGGCTGCCGGGCCGGTCGTTCGCCTGGGGGCTGTGGGAGCAGGCCAGCGAGATGACCGCCAAGCTGGACCGGACCGATCCCCGGATCACCGCCCGTGACGGGCAGCTCGCCATCCCGTCCGAGCTGGGGATGGCCCTGTTCGACGCGGGCCTGCGGCTGGCCGAGCCGGTGCTGGTGCCGACGAGGATCGACGTCGCCGCGCTCGGCGAGCGGGCCGAGCGGCCCCCGGCGCTGCTGCGCGGGCTGCTGCGCCGGGAGCGGCCGACGGCGCGGGCGGCCACCCCGGCCGGCGGCGGGCGCACGCTCGCCGACGAACTGGCGGCGCTGGACGGGCCCGAGCGCCACACCCTCGTGGTCGACCTGGTACGCGAGCAGGCGGCGAGCGTGCTCGGGCACGGCAGCCGGGTGGCGGTGGCCCCGGGCCGGGCGTTCAGCCAGATCGGCTTCGACTCGCTGACCGCCGTCGAGCTGCGCAACCGGCTGACCACGGCCACCGGCCTGCGCCTGCCGGCCACGCTGATCTTCGACTATCCGGATCCGAACGAGCTGGCCACGTACCTGGTGTCCGAGCTGGCGCCGGACACCGGACCGGCGGCCCCGCCGGTCCTCGCGGACCTGGAGAACCTGGAGCGCTCGCTGACCGAGGCCACTGTGGAACCGGAGCTGCACGACCAGATCGGGTCGCGCCTGGAGGTGCTGATCGCCAAGTGGCGGACGATGCGCGCCGGCACGGGCGGCGATCCCGACCTCGATCTCGAACTGGCCAGCGACGACGACCTGTTCGACCTCATCGACTCCGAACTCGGCATCTGATGGCCGTCCGGCCGCCCCGCCCGCCGCAAGCCGACCCCGTGTCCGACCGACCCCTGAGGAACCGATACCGATGCTGACGACCGACGTCCTGATCGTGGGCTACGGCCCCGTCGGTGAGATGCTCACGATCCTGCTGGCGCAGCGAGGGCTCACCGTCACGGCGGTCGAGCGGTGGGCCACTCCCTACAACTTCCCCCGCGCGGTGTCGTACGACGGGGAGGCGCGCCGTGTCCTGGCCGCCGCCGGCGTCGCCGACCGCCTCGGGCCGGTGGTGGAGTCGTCCGGCGAGTACACCTTCAAGAACGGCTTCGGCCGGACCCTGCTGCACGTCAAGGTCACCGGCAACGGCCCGATGGGCTGGCCCGACTCGGTCTCGTTCTACCAGCCGGGACTGGAGGCGCTGCTCGCCGAGCGGGGCGCGGAGCTGCCGGGTGTCACGGTGCTGCGCCCGTACCAGGTGACGGGCCTGGTCGAGCACGACGACCGGGTCGAGGTGACCATCGCCGGCCCGGACGGCGAGGAGGTCCGCGCGGCCCGCTGGGTCATCGGCTGCGACGGGGCCAACAGCTTCGTGCGGGAGCACCTGGGCAGCGGCGTCACCGACCTCGGCTTCACGTACGACTGGCTGGTCTGCGACGTGGTCCCGCACGAGGCCCGCGAGTTCAAGCCGAACAACCTGCAGGTCTGCGACCCGGCGCGGCCCCGCACGGCCGTGTCGGCCGGCCCGGGGCACCGGCGGTGGGAGTTCATGCGGGTGCCGGGGGAGAGCCGCGAGGAGTTCGAGAGCGCCGCCAACGTGTGGCGGCTGCTCGGCCTCTTCGACATCACCCCCGACAACGCCACCCTGGAGCGGTACGGCGTCTACACCACCCAGGCATGCTCGGCCGGGCGCTGGCGTTCCGGGCGGATCCTGCTCGCCGGCGACGCGGCGCACGTGATGCCGCCGTTCATGGGGCAGGGGATGAGTTCGGGCTTCCGCGACGCCCTCAACCTCGCCTGGAAGCTCGACCTGGTGCACCGCGGCCTCGCCGACGAGGCCCTGCTGGACACCTACCAGGAGGAGCGCTGCGCGCACGTGCAGCACGCCATCCGGATGTCCATGGACTCGGGCACGGTGATCTGCGAGACCGACCGCGCCGCCGCGGCCGGCCGCGACGCCGCGATGCTCGCCGAGCTGCGCCGGCGTACCGCCCGCCCGCGCACCCGGTCCCTGCTGGAGCCCCTGTCCGGCGGGATCCTGCACAGCGGCTGCGAGGCCGCCGGCGCCCCGATGCCGCAGGGCCGCGTCGAGGTCGACGGCCGCGCCGGGCTCTTCGACGAGGTCGTCGGCACCGGCTTCGTCCTGCTCTGCGCCGAGGACCCCGACGACCTGCTCGACGCCGACGCCCGGGCCTTCCTGGACACGC
>NZ_JAGPXV010000706.1:0-2831 GCF_018070405.1 Micromonospora sp. D75 | reverse complement strand
GGACACCCGTCCGAGCAGCAGCCCGACCGAGAGCAGGCGTTCCTGCTGGAGATCCTGGACCAGGCTGCCGACGCGGCTGGCGATGCGGACCGTCTCGGCGGTGTCGGCGGCCCGCTGCGCGGCGGCCACCCGGTCGATGACCACCGGAACGGCCAGCCCGACCATGCTGAGCAGCGGGATGATCACCAGCAGGGCGAGCTTGCCCCGGATCCGTAACCTAGCGAGCAGCATCGAACGGCCTCCACCGGTCGGCGTCGCCGCCCCGGCCGACGGCGACCGGCTGGCGGTCACCCTCGGACACGGTGATCGGCGGGTCAGCGTGGACCGCCGGTGGCGGTCCGGCCTCGGCCGGCGTGCGGCGCGCCGGGGGAGGGCCGGCGGCCCGCGCCCGCCGTAGCGCGGCGAGGTGCAGCGCGGCGATCCCGGCGAGCAGCGCGACAGCGGTGCCGGCCGCGGCCCGGCCCAGCAGGCGGTCCCGGTCGATCGCGTCCAGCCGTTCCTTCAGCAGCGCGTCGAGCTGGTCGAGGATGACCGTCCGGAGCTGCTTGGCGGCGTTCTGCGCGGTGATGCCGGCCTGGGTGAGCTGGTCGGTGCTCGGCGCGGACCGCCCGCCGCCGGGCGCCGAGTACACCGAGAACGTCTCCAGCGAGCGCTGGTAGGTGTCCAGCGGGGTGAGCACGTTGGCGCCCAGGTCGGTGCTCTCCGAGCTGTCGACGGCGGAGCGCAGGTCGGCGACGAGGTCGGTGGCCGGGCCGAGCGCGGCGACGCGCAGCTCGGCCAGTTCCGCGCCGGTCCGCGCGCGCTCGGCGGCGGGGCGCTTGGCCGCCAGCCGGGCCAGGTCGACGAGCCGCCCGGCCAGCACGGTCGCGGTGGGCAGGTCACCGCCGATGCCGTCCTGGAGGAAGAACGAGTCCGAGCGCGGGTCGCGGATCAACCCGGAGCTCTCCCGCACCTTGCGGTAGAGGGCCAGGAGCAGGTCGGACGCCTCGCCGTAGGCCCGGAAGGCCGCCTCGGGGTCGCCGAGCCCGCGGTCCGGCAGCGACTCGAGCTTCGCCCGCAGCCCGGCCCAGCGCTCGTGGGTGCGCAACTCGTCGCCGACGGCGCTGTCCACCTCGGCGACGCCCTCGATCGCGGCGGTGAGCGCGCCCCGGGAGACGGCTCCCTCGGCGACCGCTATCGCCTGGGCCTCCACCAGCGCGTCGGTGATCGGGCCGAGGGCGCGCAGGTAGCGCACACCGAGCCGTTCCCGGCTCGCCAGGTCGTGATCGTCCGCGGCGCTGCTCTCGGACTGGGCGAAGATGAACCCGAGCGGTACGAGCAGCGCCAGCACCAGCAGCAGGGGAAGCGTGCGGCCCGGTACGGCGGGCCGCCGACGGACCCGCGGCGCGGGGACTGTCATGGTGTGTCTCCTCCGGCGACGGCGGGGCGTTCGGTGCCCCGGGAGGTCGCCGTACGCAGTCCCGTGCACCGGACCGGAAAAGTAGCCGAACCGGACGTCTGTGCAACCTCGGCCGATGAGTCGGCTTCACGTCAGTCCATTCTGGGCGACGCTGAGTGAGCTTCGACGTCACTCAGCGTCCGATCATGTTGCCGAGAAGTGACATCGACGATGGTTTGCGCGTGTAGATGTGAATTCACATGATCCGAACATGTGCCGCTGGGATGCTCTGGACCTTTGGCGGACGACGGTGGGCGAACGACGAACGGCGCAACCGGACGGACGTACGGCGGATCTCAGCGAATGCACAGCGATCGGCCCGTACCGTGTGCCGCATGAGATCACCAGTCGCGCGGATCCGGCGCGCCCTGGCCGGACGCCCACGCCGGATCGTCGCCGTCGTGGCGGTGGTAGTCCTCGTCGCCGCCGCGCTCGTCTGGGTGGCCCGGCCGCAGAGCCCGGACTTCCGCACCGAGTCGGCGCTGGTGACGGTCCGCTCCGGGCCCTCCGGTGACGAGCCGGTCGAGCTGGACACCACGCTCTACCTGCCGGACCGCGCGTCGGAAGCGAACCGCGTGCCGGCGGTGCTGCTGGCGCACGGGTTCGGTGGCACCAAGGACTCGGCTCGCTCCGACGCCGAGGACCTGGCCGCCCGGGGGTACGCGGTGCTCACCTGGACCGCCCGCGGCTTCGGGCGCAGCGGCGGCCAGATCCACCTGGACAGCCCCGACTACGAGGTGCGGGACGCCCAGCGCCTGCTCGACCGGCTCGCGGCCCGGCCGGACATCCGCCTCGACTCGCCGGGCGACCCCCGCGTCGGCGTGGTCGGCGGCTCGTACGGCGGCGGCCTGGCCCTGCTGCTGGCCGCGCAGGACCAGCGGGTCGACGCGATCGTCCCGATGATCACCGGGAACGACCTGTCCCGCGCGTTCCTGCCGGAGAGCACCGGCCGGCAGCCCACCGACGGCGTGTTCAAGAAGGGCTGGGCGGGGATCTTCTTCGGTGGCGGCGGGAACGCCGGCTCCGGTCCGGCCGGGCTCTCCGGGGCCACCGCCGCCGCGCCGGAGGGCGCGCCCGAGTCGGCCGGACCGCCGAGCCCGCAGCCGGGCGCCGGTCCCGGTACCGGCTCCGGTCGTGCGCCGGCCGGCGCCGCCGACCCGTCCTGCGGGCGCTTCGCCGCCGACGTCTGCGCCGCGTACCTGCGTATCGCGACCACGGGCCGGGCCGACGCGGCGGCGGTCGAGCTGCTGCGCCGGTCGTCGCCGGCCGGCGTGCTGGACCGGATCAAGTCCCCGACGCTGCTGGTCCAGGGCGAGGCGGACACGCTCTTCCCGCTGGCCGAGGCGGACGCCAACGCGCGGGGCATCGCCGCCGCCGGCACGCCGGTGCGGGT
>NZ_JAGPXV010000705.1:0-2866 GCF_018070405.1 Micromonospora sp. D75 | reverse complement strand
CCCCCCCCCGGGGGGGGCCGCCGGGCCCCGCCCGTTACGGTCGCACCATGTCCGACGCGGAACTCACGGTCAGGGTGGACGGCCCGGTGGCAACCGTGGTCATCCACAACCCGGCCCGGCGCAACGCCATGACCCCGGCCATGTGGCGGCAGCTCCCGGTGCTGCTCGACGGCCTGGAGGCCGACCCGGCGGTACGGGTGCTGGTGCTCACCGGCGCGGCCGGCACGTTCTGCGCCGGGGCCGACCTCGGCGACCTGGACGAGCTGCTGGCCGCCGGAGACGGCAGCATCGCGGTGGCCGCCGAGGAACGGCTCGCCGCGTTCGGCCGTCCCACTGTGGCCGCGATCGAGGGCGCCTGCGTGGGCGGCGGCTGCCAGCTCGCCGTCGCCTGCGATCTGCGGCTGGCCTCGGCGGAGGCCCGGTTCGGCGTACCCCCGGCCCGGCTCGGCCTGGTCTACCCGGCGCCGACCACGCGGCGGCTGGCCGCGCTCGTCGGTCCGTCCGCCGCCAAGCACCTGCTGTTCAGCAGCGAGCTGGTCGACGCCGAGCGGGCGTTGCGAATCGGCCTGGTGGACGAGGTGCTGCCGGCCGGGGAGCTGGCCGGGCGGGTGGCGGCGCTGACCGCCACCATCGCCGAGCGTTCCCGGCTCACGGTGGCCGCCGCGAAGGAGATGGTCGACGGGCGCGCCGACGCCGACCGGCTCGCGTGGTGGCACGGCCAGGTGCGGGACAGCGGCGAGGCCCGCGAGGGGGTGGCGGCCATGAACGAGCGCCGCCCGCCGCGCTTCGGCTGGACCCCGCCGACCGCCCACTGACCGCCGTTTGCCCGGCACCCCTCGGCGGGTACGTCCCGACCGGCGATCCAGCGGTCACCGCGCCGACCGGCTCCGGCTGACCTGGGCCAGCAGTTCGTCCACCGACCACTGGTCGGAGGCGTGTTCGCCGTACTTCTCGGCGAGCACCCGCCCGTCCGGCGCGATCAGGAAGTCGGCCGGCAGCCCGAACCGGCCGCCGTGCGGCGTAAGGGACGGCGACCGCTCCCGTCCGCGCAGGATGTGCCAGGTGCTGATCGCCACGCCGCGCAGGATCGGCAGCCAGGCGCGCGGGTCGAGCAGCGACCGCCGCGCCGACTCCACCCCGAACTCCCGGTAGAGCCGCCGGTCCGGATCGGCCACCACGGCGAACGGCAGGTCGGCGACGTGCTCGCGCAACTCGTCGGCGGGGGAGTGGAAGAGCACCACCTCGCGTACGCTCGCCGCCTCGATCTCGGCGTGCCGGCGGACGATCGAGCGCAGGTGGAGGTTGCAGACCGGGCAGCCGGCGAAGCGACGGAACTGGAGGTGGACCAGGCGGTCCGGGTCCGGCAGGGCGACCTGGGCACCGGTCACGCTGGTGAGATGGCGAGGGGTGACGACGTCCATGCGCGCTCCCGTTGTAGGCGTACGACGTACTCCTACAACCGTAGGCGTATCTTGTACGCTGTCAAGGCCATGCCCCGCCCCCGTTCCCTGACCCCGGCCCAGCTCGCCGACGCGGCGCTCGCGGTGCTCGACCGGGACGGCCTCGCCGGCCTCACCATGCGCGCGGTCGGCGCGCAGCTCGGCACCAGCACGATGGGCCTCTACCGCTACGTCGCCGACCGCGACGAGTTGGAAGCGCTCGTCGTCGAGCGGGTCCTCGAACCGGTCGACACCCGCCCGCCGCCCGACGTCCCGTGGGCGGACGGCATCCGGGACCTGGCCGAGCGGGTACGCCGCGCGGTCGGTCTCCACCCGGCAGTGGTGCCGTTGCTCCCCGCGTACCGGCACCGCTCGCCGACGATCCTGCGCTGGGGCGAGGCGGTGCTCGCGGTGCTGACCGGGGCCGGCTTCACCGGCACCGGACGGGTGATCGCGTTCCGCGCCCTGCTCGGCTACGTGGTCGGCGCGATCCAGATGGAACACCTCGGCGCGCTGGCCGGGCCCGGCACGGCTGTCATCGCGGCGCTGCCCCGCGACGAGTTCCCCCTGCTCGCCGCGACCGCGCGCGACGCCGGCGTGGTCGTACCGGAGGACGAGTTCGGCGGCGGGCTGGACCTCCTGCTCGACGGGCTGGCCCGGCGTCTCGACAGGTAGGCGTACTGGTGGGACCGGCGGGCGCGGCGCCGGGGCGTACCCCCGACACCGCCCCCTGTGCCCGCCGGCCGTCCGTCACCGCGCCAGCGCGGCCCAGCTCGGCGTCACCGGAGCCCGCCGCAGCGGCATGCCCGCCTCGGCCGGGGTCCGGTCACCCTTGCGCTGGTTGCACGCGTAGCAGGCGGCGGTGGTGTTCCCCCAGGTGTTCCGGCCACCGCGCGAGCGGGGCAGGACGTGGTCGATCGTGCTGGCCGCGCCGTCGCAGTAGGCGCACCGCCGCCGGTCGCGCGCCAGCACCCCGGCCCGGGACCAGGCCGGGCCGGCGCTGAACCGCCAGCGGGTCACCACGTACCGGACGAGGCGGACCACCCGCGGCAGCGGGAAGACGCCGATCACCCGGTCCGGCTCGGCCTCGTGGATCTCGGCGACCCGGCGGCAGAGCATCCGGATCGCGTGCTTGACGGTGACCCGGTGCAGCGGGCCGAGGTCGGCGTTTATGACGAGGACGGCGTCCACCGGGCTCTCCCTTCACGATCGGCGGTACGGCGACGAAAAAACCGCCCGGTCCACGGGACCGGGCGGCGACGACGGGGACGCGCGACGCGCGTCAGTCGTGCCCTCCGGGCCAGGGACCGTGTTCCCGGCAGCCGTCGCCGAGCAGCCACGACGTCATCGTGGTGGCGTATCGCAGCGACATCGACGGCTCCTGGAACGGTGGTTGACCTTGCGCGCTCACGGTAGATCGATTCGGG
>NZ_JAGPXV010000704.1:0-2871 GCF_018070405.1 Micromonospora sp. D75 | reverse complement strand
CGGCGCGTCCACCAGGTGCCGCAGCGCCCGCAGCCCGGCCGGGCCGAGCCGCACCGTGACCCGCTCCCGCAGCAGCTCACGCAGGAACGCGCCGGCCTGTTCCCGCCAGTACGCCCCGAGGTCGAAGTCCTCGTCCCGGTCGAAGCCGTCGGCGCTCACCTCGGCCGAGACAACCCGGTCCACCCGGTACGTCCGCCAGCCGTCACCGACCCGGCCGACCAGGTACCAGACCCCGTTCTTCAGCACCAGCCCGTACGGCGCCAGCGTGCGGGTCACCTCCCGGTCCCCGCGCCGGTAGCGCAGCTCCACCATCAGGTCCCGCCAGACCGCCCGGGCCAGCTCGGCGAGGGCGGGCGGCGGCGCGGTCTCCCGGAACCAGCCGGGGACGTCCAGGTGGAACCGCTGCCCGGTACGCGCGGGCGCGTCCCGCAGGCTCGGCGGCAGCGCGGCGAGCACCTTCAGCTCGGCGGCGGCCACCGAGTCGGCCAGTCCCATGTCCCCTGCCGGTCCGGGCAGCCCGGCCAGGAACAGCGCCTCGGCCTCGTCCCGGCTCAACCCGGTCAGCCGGGTCCGGTAGCCGCCCAGCAGCCGGTAGCCGCCGGCCCGGCCCCGGTCCGCGTACACCGGGACACCGGCGGCGGAGAGCGCCAGCACGTCCCGGTAGACGGTCCGCTCGGACACCTCCAGCTCGTGGGCCAGCTCGGCAGCGGTCATCGTCTCCCGCGACTGGAGCAGCAGCACAAGCGAGATCAGCCGGGACGCACGCACCGGCCCATTGTGGTGCACCGGCAGATTAGGCTGTGCCGTCGTGAACGCCTCCCGTACGATCGCGCCGGTCACTGGCGCGGCCACCCGCTTCCTCGGCGGCGCCGGGCTGCTGCTGCGCGGCTTCGGCATGTACGTCCGCAGCCCGAAGCTGATGCTGCTCGGCGTGATCCCGGCGCTGATCACCGGCGCGCTCTACGTGGCGTTGTTCGCCACGCTGCTCTACTTCGTCGGCGACCTGGCGGGCTGGCTCACCCCGTTCGCCGACGACTGGTCGTCGCCCTGGCGCAATCTGCTGCGGGTCGCCGCCGGGCTGGCGGTGGTCGGCGTCGCCGGGCTGGTCGGGGTGCTCACGTTCACCGCCGTCACGCTCGTCATCGGCGACCCGTTCTACGAGGCGATCTCGGAGCGGGTCGAGGACCGGCTCGGCGGCACCCCCGGCGCCGTGGACGTGCCGTTCTGGTCCTCGCTGCGACGCAGCCTCGCCGACTCGTTGCGCCTGGTGGCGCTGTCCGCGCTGATCGGCGTACCCCTGTTCGCGGCCGGTTTCATCCCGGTGGTGGGACAGACGGTGGTCCCGGTGGTCGGTGCCCTGGTGGGTGGCTGGTTCCTGGCGCTGGAGCTGGTCGGCGCGCCGTTCTACCGGCGCGGGATGCGGCTGCCGGACCGGCGGGCGCGGCTGCGGGCCGACCGCCCGACGGCGCTCGGCTTCGGGGTGGCGGTCTTCCTGTGCTTCCTGATCCCGCTCGGCGCGGTGCTGGTCATGCCGGCCGCCGTGGCCGGGGCCGCACTGCTGGCCCGCCGCTCGCTGGGCCAGCCGATCGAGGAGAGCTGAGATGGACACCGTCCTGATCGAGGGGGACATCACCGCGCAGCAGGTCGACGCGATAGTCAACGCCGCCAACTCGTCGCTGCTCGGCGGCGGGGGCGTGGACGGCGCCATCCACCGGCGCGGCGGCCCGGCGATCCTGGAGGAGTGCCGGGCGCTGCGCGCCTCCCGCTACGGGCGCGGGCTGCCCACCGGCCAGGCCGTCGCCACCACCGCCGGCAACCTGCCCGCACGCTGGGTGGTGCACACGGTCGGGCCGGTCTTCTCGCCGGGCGAGGACCGTTCGGCGCTGCTGCGCGACTGCTACGCCAACAGTCTGCGGGTCGCTGACGGGCTGGGCGCGACCCGGGTGGCGTTCCCGCTGATCTCCGCCGGGATCTACGGCTGGCCGGTCGACGACGCGGTGGCGCAGGCGCTCACCGTGCTGCACGCGGCCACCCCGGTGCACGTCACCGAGGCGCGGCTGGTGCTGTTCGGCGCCGATACGTACGCCACAGCGGTGCGGGTCGCCGCCGGGCTCAGCTGAGCGCGCGCCGGCACGACCACTGGCTGTCCACCGGCCGGTAGCCGAGCCGTTCGTTCACCGCCAGCATCGGCGCGTTCGCCTCGTCGTTTGAGGTGTACGCGGTCCGTACCCCGCGAGCGGCGGCGGCGTGCAGCGCGGCCTGCTTGGTCAGCCGGGCCAAGCCCTGGCCCCGGTAGGCGGGCAGCGTGCCGGTGAAGTCCGACCACATCCGGTCGCCGTCCCGCTTGACCAGGCTCAGCGCGACCAGTTCCCCGTTCACCTCGGCGAGCGTGCTGGCCGCCCGGTCCAGCCCGGGGTTGTCCCAGCACTCGTGGCGCCACAGGTCGAAGCCGAGCGAGTCCGTCGGCACGTCCCCCGGCTCGTCCCGGGACGCCTCGGCGTCGACCCGGTGGACCAGTCGCGGGTCGAGCCCGGCGGCGGACACCAGCCGTACGCCCGGCGGCGCCTGCGGCATCGGCGGGGGCGTGCTCAGGTCCAGTGCCGAGTAACGCACCTCCCGGCTGGGCGTGAAGCCGTGCCGCTGCGCGAACGGCAGCGACTCGGTATGCGCGTAGGTGAGCACCTCGGTGGACCCGAGCGTCCGCAGGTGACCGAGCGCGGTGTCGAACAGCGCCGCGCCGGTGCCGTGGCGGCGATGCGCCGGGTGTACGTGCAGCAGGGAGATCATCCCCACGCCGGGCGTCGAGGTCTGCGTGTTGCGGTACGCCGACGCCCAGCCGACGACCTCGCCGTCCGCCTCGGCGACCCAGGC
>NZ_JAGPXV010000703.1:0-2872 GCF_018070405.1 Micromonospora sp. D75 | reverse complement strand
GAACACGCACCACCACTTCGACCACTGTTTCGGCAACGCCACGCTGGCCGGGCCGGACACCGCGATCTACGCGCACCCGCAGGCCGTGGCGGCGCTGCGGGACCGGCCGGACGCGCTGCGCCGCGCCGCGTACGAGGAGATGCGCGCCGAGGATCCGGCGCTGGCGCAGGAGCTGGCGCGTACCGAGCTGCGGGCGCCGACGCACGAGGTGGTCGAGGAGACGGTGCTCGACGTCGGGGGCCGCCGGGTGGTGCTGCGCCATCCCGGGCACGGGCACACCGACGCCGACCTGGTGGTGCACGTGCCCGATGCGGACGTGCTGGTGGCCGGCGATCTGGTGGAGCAGAGCGGGCCGCCGGCGTTCGAGGAGTCGTACCCGTTGCGGTGGCCGGACGCGCTGGCCGACCTGCTGCGCCTGACCACGCCCGCGACGGTGGTGGTGCCGGGCCACGGCGAGCCGGTCGGCGCGGATTTCGTCCGCGAGCAGCACGCGCAGCTCGCGCGGCAGGCGTGGCTGATCCGCGCCGGGCACACCGGCAGCGCGCCGCCGGAGCGGGTGGCGGCCGAGTCGCCGTTCGGTGCCCGGCCCGGCCTGATCGCCGCCCGCCGCGGCTACGCCGAACTCGACGGCACCGCCTGAGCGGCGGCCCGGGCTCAGCCGGCGTCGGCGAGGATCTCGCGGAGACGGTTGCGGCACTCGGCGACGAACGCCGGGAACGTGTGCCAGTAGTAGGAGACGCCGCTGGCCGCCACCCCGAGCGCCCAGGCGCGGGCCCGCGCCCAGGTCACGTCGTCGACACCGAGCGCCTCCCGGTAGGCGTGCCGGGCCGGCGGCGGCAGGTCCCAGATCGGCGCGTGTTCCGCGTCCGGGAACCCGACGGTCAGCCCGCCGAAGTCGATCACCGCGCACAGCCGGCCGTCGCGTGCCAGCACGTTCGTGGGCTTGAGGTCGGTGTGCAGCCAGACGTGCCGGCCGGCGGGTTCGGGCAGGGTGAGGGCGTCGCGCCAGAGCCGGTGCAGGGTGTCGACGTCCATCTCGTCGCCGATCCTGCTCCGGCAGTCGTCGAGCGCCGCGCTGACCCAGGTGTCACAGGGGTGCAGGCTGCCGCCGCGGTATCCGCTCAGCGCGTCCGCGCGGGTCGCGCCGAGCAGGTCGGCCGCGTGCAGGTGACGTACGAACACCGCCAGGTCGGCCCCGAGGGCGGCCCAGTCCCGGACCGTGCCGGGTCCGACCTCGTCGCCGTGGATCCACCGCTGCACCGACCACGGCAGCGGGAAGGCGGCGGTCGGCGTCCCGGCGTGGAGCGGTTCCGGCACCGGGTACGGCAGGAGCGGCGCGAGCCGGGGCAGCCACAGCTGTTCCTTGCGCAGCGCGCCGGCTTTCTCCGCGGTGCGGGGCAGCCGGACGAGCAGGTCGTCGCCGAGCCGGTACATGGTGTTGTCGGTCCCGGCGCCGGCCGGGGTCAACGGCAGCGCGGCCCACTCGGGGCGCTGGTCGGTCAGCAGCGCCCGGACGATCCCCTCGTCCACAGGTGTCTCGTCCTGGTGCAGCATCACCCGGCGATCATCCGGCCCCGGGCGGCGCGGCGGCCACCGGGTTTCCGGACGTACGGGGGTCCCGTTCCGGGCGGGTGTGTGCCCGCAGCGTGGTGAGCAGCGTGTCGAGGTGCGGGGCGGCGGCCAGGATCGCGTCACGCGCCGCCGGGTCGAGGTCGGCCAGCGCCTCGGTGAGCAGCGCGGTGCGGTGCCGTTGGTGGTCGGCCATCCGCCGGTGGGCGGCCTCGGTGACGCGCAGCCGGACCACGCGGCGGTCGGCGGGGTCGCGGTCGCGGGCCAGCAGCCCGGCGTCGGTGAGGTCGCGGACCAGCGTGCTCACCGTGTTGGGCGCCGTGCCGAGGCGCCGGGCCACGTCCTTGCCGCTGATCCCCGGCGTGTCCCGGACGAGCAGGAGCAGTTCCACCTGAGCTTCGGGCAGCGGGTCCCGCCCGGCGCGCGCCGTGGACCGGCGGCGCACGAGCCGGTGCAGCTCCCCGAGGACCGCGCCGAACCGCGCGACCTGCTCGTTCGTCGACACGGGGTCACCCGCCTCACATCGCAATAGTTCTGACTACAGAGGTATGGTACCCGAGCACATCGGATTTCAGGGGGTACCCGCTCGTGAGTCAAGCCGCGCCGCCCGCCGCCCGCCCGACCGGTGCCGGCGCCACCGCGTCCACCGGGGGCGCGAGCCTGCTGGTGCTGCTCGGCACGCTCACCGCGATCGGCCCGCTCTCGCTGGACATGTACCTGCCCGCGTTCCCGGCCATGACCCGCGACCTCGGCGCCGACCAGGCCGGCATCCAGCTCTCGCTGACCACCTGCCTGATCGGCTTGGCATTCGGCCAGCTCGTCACCGGGCCGCTCAGCGACCGCTGGGGGCGCCGCCGCCCGGTGCTGGTGGGCGTGGTCGCGTACACCGTGCTGGCGCTGGCGTGCGCGGCGGCGCCGAACGCCCCGCTGCTGGCCGCCGTCCGGTTCGCCCAGGGCCTGGCCGGCGGCATGGGCGTGGTGGTCGCCCGCGCCGTGGTCCGCGACCTCTACTCGGGCCGGGACGCCGCGAAGTACTTCTCCCGGCTCACCCTGGTCTTCGGGGTCGCGCCGATCGCGGCGCCGGGCGTGGGCAGCCTGGTGCTCCGGTTCGGCTCCTGGCGGTCCGTCTTCCTGGTGCTGGCCGCCATCGGCGCGGTGCTGGCCGTCGCGGTCGCGCTGCGCCTGCCGGAGACGCTGCCGGCCGAGCGCCGCAGCACCGGCGGGCTGGGGGCCACCGCCCGGACCATGCGGTCGCTGCTCGCCGACCGGGTCTACCTCGGGTACGCGCTGACCCAGGGCTTCG
>NZ_JAGPXV010000702.1:0-2875 GCF_018070405.1 Micromonospora sp. D75 | reverse complement strand
CAGTTCTGGCGTGTCGGTGGCGTGCTCGGTAGCAGCCCGCCACCGCCGCCACCACCGCCGGGGCGTCCGCCGCCACCGGGTAGCCCGCCCCCGCCGGGGTTACCACCCTGGTCGCCGCCGCCGGGGTTGCCGCCGCCGGGCGTACCGCCGGGGCAGAACAGGCCCAGCGGGTCGCAGCCCGGTCCGCCCGGCTGGCCCGGCTCGTTCGCCGGCGGCGGCGGGGCCTCGCCGTTGCCGGCGTCGTCCTTGCCGACGTTCGCCGCGGGCGGGAACTCTTCCTTGTCCTTGCCCTTGAGCGCGTCGTTCATGAAGCGCTGGAAGATGTCACCGGGCATCCGGGCACCGCTGATGTCCCGGCCGTCCTTGTACTGGATCGCCTTGCGGTCCTTGACGTTGCCGACCCAGACCGCGGTGGCGAGTTGTGGCGTGTAGCCGATCATCCAGGCGTCGCCGTTGCGGGTGGTCTTGTCGCCGAGTTCCCAGGTGCCGGTCTTCTCGGCGACCTGGCGGCCCTCGTCGAGCCGCTTGTTGATCTGGCCCGGGTACTGCTTCAGCACGGAGGTGACGTCCGCGACGATGTCCTTGTCGATCCGCTGCTGCCCCTTGAGCTTCTCCGCGCCGACCAGGTCCCACTTACCCGTGTCCGGGTTCTGCTTCTCCACCTTCCGGATGAAGTGCGCCTTGTGGTACATGCCCTGGTTCGCGAACGTGGCGACACCGTTTGCGTGGTCGAGCACCGTGATCGGGTACTGGCCGTAACCGAGGACGTGGAAGAACGGCGACGGTGCCAGGTCCTTCGGGTCGGCCTTGGTCAGGTCGTGCGCCTTGGCCGGGTTGGTGTCGGTCTGCCACATGGTGGTGACGCCGGCCTGCTTGGCCATGTCGAGCACCTTGTCCGGGCCGATCTGCTCGGTGATGTAGTAGAACGGCACGTTCAGCGACTTCAGCGTCGACAGTTCGAGCGTGCAGGAGTCACCGCAGGAGACCTTGTCCGCGCCGGCGTTGCTGACCTTGAACTTGGTGCCCTTCGGCGTGAACGCCGATCCCTTCCACCGGGACTTGAGCGAGATGCCTTCCTTCAGCGCCGCCGCCAACGTGTAGATCTTGAAGCTCGAACCCGGTGAGTGGCCACCGCTCACGACGCCGTTGTCGACGTTCTTGCCGGCGTAGTCGGTGCCGGTGCCGTTGTCGCCGCCGTAGTAGGCGAGCACGCGCCCGGTCTTCGGGTCGATCGCCACCACGGCGGCCATCAGGTTCGACGGCTGGCCGGCGAGTTCGGACTTCTTCCTGGCCCGCTGGGCCGCGTCGAGCGCCGCCTCCTGCATCTTCCGGTTGATCGTGGTGGTGATCCTGTAGCCGCCGCGGCTGAGCGCCTTGGCGCACAGCGGCTTCTTGTCCGTCACCTCGGCCTCGTTGTCGGTGCAGAGCTTCATCTCGCGCAGTTCCTGCGAGACGTAGTTGACGACGTTGCCGTACGGGGTGTCGATGCCGTAGCCACCAGCGCTGCTCTTCGACGGCTTCTGGATGTTCTTCGGGTACTCGGTGGGGTGCTGCGGCGTGTTCGGCGCGTCCAGCCACTTCTCCGTGATCATGCCGTTGATCACATAGTTCCACCGGTCGACGGCGGCCTGCGCGTTGATGGCCGGGTCGTAGCCCTTGTGCGTGGCGCTCGGCTCCGGCTGCTTGATCAGGGCGGCGAGCACCGCGGCCTCGGCGACGTTCAGGTCCTTGACGTTCTTGGCGAAGTATGTCTGCGCCGCCGACTGGATGCCGTAGGCGCCCCGGCCGAAGTAGATGACGTTCAGGTAGTGCTGCATGATCACGCGCTTGTCGTACTTGTCGTTCAGCTTGGAGGCGAGGATCGCCTCCTTCACCTTGCGGCCGTACGTGTCCTGGTTCAGGTTGTCGAACGCGTTGCGCGCGTACTGCTGGGTGATGGTCGAGGCGCCCTGCTTGTCGCCGCCGGTGAGGTTGTTCCACGCGGCCCGCGTGATGCCCTTGTAGTCCACACCGGAGTGCTTGTAGAAGTTCCGGTCCTCCGCCGCGGCCACCGCGTGCTGGACGTGCTCCGGAATCTGGTCGATGGTGACGAGCTGGCGGTTCTGGTCACCGATCCGCGCGAAGGCCTTGCCGCTCGAGTCCAAGATCGTGGTGGACAGCGGCGGGATCGTGTCCTCCGGGAGCACCACCTTGGTGGAGTACCAGGTGAAGCTCACCACGCCGATGCCGGCGAGCATGATGAACACGGCGAAGCCGGCGATCAGCATGTTGATCCGGCGGCGCTTCTTCGCGCGCGCCGGGTCCTCGCCGCGACCGCCCCGGCCGGGGCCGGTCGGGCCGCCGGGACCGCCGGGACCGCCACCGGCGGAGCCGGGCACCCGGGCGCGGCCGCCCACCGCCGCCGCGCCGACGCTCGCCCGGGCGCCGACGCTCGCGCGCCCGCCCACGCTCGCCGCCCCCACGCTCGCCGCGCCGACCGCGGCACGTCCGGCCGGAGCGGCCGGGGAGACCGGAACCGACGCCCGTCCGGCGCCCGCGCGCCCGGAGGCGCCGGGTGCCGGCGAGACGGGCACCGAGGCGCGGCCACCCGCGCCGGCCCGGCCCACCGAGGCCGAGCCCGATGCCGGGCGCGGCGCCGGAGCGGCGCCACCGACCGAGGCCCGGCCGCCCGAGCCGTAGGGTGTCGCGGAGGCGCGCGCCGAGGCGCCGCCGTCCGGGGAGCCGGACCAACCGGTCCCGCCCTGGTTCCACTCGGAACCGGGGTCGCCGTTCGGGCCCGGGATCTGGGCCCGCCCACGCGAAGAACTGGGATCGCCGTAGTTCATTCCTCACCCCCTGCCGGTCGCGGTGGGGCGCGGGGGCGCCGCCACCGGGT
>NZ_JAGPXV010000701.1:0-2881 GCF_018070405.1 Micromonospora sp. D75 | reverse complement strand
AGGTGAAGTCGGTGTCGTTGCTCTCCGGGCCGGCCACCGCGATGAAGTAGCGCAGCGCGTCGGCGTCGTAGCGCTCCAGGAAGTCCCGGACGTAGATGACCACCTTGCGGGAGGAGGAGAACTTCCGCCCCTCCATGGTGAGGTATTCGCTGGAGACGACCTCGGTGGGCAGGTTGAGCCGGCCCAGCTCGCCCGGCTCGCCGTCGCGGGCCCCCTCACCGGAGTAGCCGCCGAGCAGCGCCGGCCAGATCACCGAGTGGAAGACGATGTTGTCCTTGCCCATGAAGTAGTAGGAGCGGGCGTCCTTCCCTTCCCCGTCCGCCGACCACCACTTGCGCCAGGCCTCCGGGTCGCCGGTGCGGCGGGCCCACTCGATGGACGCGGACAGGTAGCCGATGACCGCGTCGAACCAGACGTAGATCCGCTTGTCCGGCCGGTCCCGCCAGTCGTCCAGCGGGATCGGCACGCCCCACTCCAGGTCGCGGGTGATGGCCCGGGGCTGGAGGTCGTCGAGCAGGTTGCGGGAGAACCGCAGCACGTTCGGGCGCCAGCCCTCGCGGTTGTCCAGCCACTGCCGCAGCGCGTCGGCCAGGGCGGGCAGGTCGAGGAAGAAGTGCTCGGTCTCGACGAACTCCGGCGTCTCCCCGTTGATCTTCGACTTGGGGTCGATCAGGTCGATCGGGTCGAGCTGGTTGCCGCAGTTGTCGCACTGGTCGCCGCGCGCGCTGTCGTAGCCGCAGATCGGGCAGGTGCCCTCGATGTAGCGGTCGGGCAGCGTCCGGCCGGTGGACGGGGAGATCGCGCCGGTGGTGACCTTCGGGACGATGTAGCCGTTGCGGTACAGGCCGGTGAACAGCTCCTGCACCACCGCGTAGTGGTTGCGCGTGGTGGTGCGGGTGAACAGGTCGTACGACAGGCCCAGCGCCCGCAGGTCCTCGGCGATCACCCGGTTGTAGCGGTCGGCCAGTTCGCGCGGGGTGACTCCCTCGGCGTCGGCCTGCACCTGGATCGGGGTGCCGTGTTCGTCGGTGCCGGAGACCATGAGCACGTCGTGGCCGGCCATCCGCATGTACCGGGCGAAGACGTCGGAGGGAACGCCGAATCCGGATACGTGGCCGATGTGGCGCGGGCCGTTGGCGTAGGGCCAGGCGACCGCGGCGAGAACGTGACTCATGAGCAGCAAGCCTAGTGATTGCGGTGGGCGGGCCGCGAACCAATGGGCGGCAGGCGCCGGCCGTACGTCCGATTTGTCGCCGACACGCGGCGTGAGCTTCACCGCAAGCCGGGCGTACCGGTGTGAAATGAACATCGTGACCAACAGACCAGCGGCGCCGGAGCCGTCGGCGGCCACCACCCGGCGGGCGCGACCCGCCCCGGCGGGCGCGCCCGTCGCGCCGCAGCCCCGGCTCGACCCGGCGGACCCGCCGGTCGAGGTGGAGCCGACCACCGGCGCGCCGGTGGACGCGGTGCCGAGCCGGGTGCCGGTGCGGCAGCCCCGCTGGCAGCGCAGGGCCGCGCAGGCGGGCGGCTGGGCGCCGATCGAGGAGGTGCACTGGGACGGCACGCCGCTGCGCGACGAGCCGCACCCGCTCCCCGCCCGGCCACCGGGCCGGCGGGCGCCGGCCCGCCCGGTCCTCCCGCCGACCCCGCCCGTCGGCCTCGCCGTGCTGCTGGCGTTGAGCCTGCTCGCCGCGTTCTTCGCCTGGGTGAGCGCGGGGCCGTTCTGGCTGGCCGCGGGGCATTCGACAGGCGGCACCGTGATGATCACCGAGTGCGCGGGCGGCGGGCTCACCCAGCGTTGCCGGGGGATCTTCCTGGCCGACGGCGACCGGTTCCAGGCCCACGGTGTACGGGTCAGTGGCGTACCGGCCGGGCGGACCGCCACCGGCACCCTGCTGCCGGCCCGGATGACCGGGCCGGACGGATCGACCGCCTACGCGGACACCGGCCCCGGACAGCACCTGCGCTGGCTGCTCGGGCTGGCGCTGGTGGCCGGGTGCGCCGCCGGGATCGCCAGGTGGACCGGCGCGACCCGGCTCGCGGACGAGCGGCAGCGGCGCTGGGCGGTCGGCCTGGCGCTGGCCGGGCCGGCGCTGATCACCGTCGGGTTCCTGGCCGCCGCCTGGTGAGGTGAGGTGTTAAAAGGGGGCCCTTCCTCTACCGCAGGCGTTAAGAAGGGGCCCTTCCGTTCAGCTGTGCACCACCGCGTACACCTCGCGCCGTCGCAGCCCGTACGCGGTGGCGACCTCGGTGATCGCGTCGCGCCGGGACAGCCCGGCCGCCTCGCGCTCGGCCACCGCGGCGCGCAGCGTGTCGTCGTCGGGCCGGACCGCGGGCATGGCCGGCGCGCCCGCCACGACGAGCGTGATCTCACCCCGGGGATCGCCGTCGGCGGCCCACTCGGCCAGCTCGCCGAGCGGACGGCGGACCACCTCCTCGTACGTCTTGGTCAGCTCGCGGCAGAGCGCGGCGGGCCGGTCGGCGCCGAACGCCTCGGCCAGGTCGGCCAGCGCGCCGGCGATGCGGTGCGGCGCCTCGAAGAACACCAGCGTGCGGTCCTCGGCGGCGAGCGCCCGCAGGCGGGAGCGGCGGGCGCCGGGGGTACGGGGCAGGAAGCCCTCGAAGCAGAACCTGTCGCAGGGCAGCCCGGACAGCGCCAGCGCGGTGGTGACGGCGCTCGGTCCGGGCGCGGCGGTGACCGGCACGCCCGCGTCCAGGGCGGCCCGGACCAGCCGGTATCCGGGGTCGGAGACGCTCGGCATGCCTCCGTCGGTGACCAGCGCGACCGTGTAGCCGGCGACGAGCACCTCGGCCAGCTCCGGGGTGCGCCGCTCCTCGTTGCCCTCGAAGTAGGAGACGATCCGGCCGGGCACCGTCACGT
>NZ_JAGPXV010000700.1:0-2888 GCF_018070405.1 Micromonospora sp. D75 | reverse complement strand
CGCCCCGCCCGGCGGTGAGCCCGGCCACCGGCCGCCACTCCCCGGGCGCGCGACGCCAGTCCCGCCACGCCACCGCGACGAGGATCCCACCGGCGACCGCTACCGCGAACGTGACCAGCGGCGCGCCGCCGAGCGCGGCCAGCCGCAGCATCGGCGACGTGTCCTGGCTGAACGCCAGCCGCCCCCACGGGAACCCGCCGAACGGGGTCCGGTCGCGCAGCGCCTCCTGCCCCACCCACAACACGCCGGTGAGCAGCGGCCATGCCGCCCGGTGCCGGTCGGCCAGCGGCGACACCCACGCGGTGGCGGCGCCCAGCACCGCCAGGTAGGCGGCCTGCAGCAGCGACAGCAGCGCCCACGGCAGGTAGCCGGTGTGCAGGTTCGTCCATTCCAGCAGCGGCGCGAACAGCGCCACCCCGGCGAGGAAACCCAGCCCGGCGCCGGCCCGCAACCGCCGCCGGTGCGCGGCGGCCGCCAGCAACGCCACCCCGACCGGGGCGAGCGGCCACATCCCGTACGGCGGAAACGCCAGCAGCAGCGCCACCCCGGCCAGTACGGCGGCCGGCACGGCCAGCGTCAGCGGCAGGGGACGCGCCCCGTCGGCGACGGTGCGCGACTGCTCCTGCTCCAGCGTCGTCACCGGCTTCTCCCCACGATCACGGGCCGAAGGCTACCCGCCCGTACCGGCCGTCGGCCCGCGCCCCTGCGCCACCGATCGGGCAACTGAGCCTCGGCGGGCGGGGCCCGCTGCCATGCTCGGCAGCATGAACGCTGAGCGGGGACGGGGTCGTGTCCTGCCGACCGCGCCCGGCTCGCGCGTCACCCGGGTGGAGTTGTTCTACGACCTGGTGTTCGTGTTCGCGTTCCTGAACGTCACGAACGTCCTCTCCGAAACCCTGAGCGGCAGGTCGTTGCTGGCGGGACTGCTGTTGCTGTTGCTGCTGTGGTGGTGCTGGGTGTCCTTCGCCGCCCTGGGCAACGTCGTCCGCACCGACCAGGGGGTGATGCCGCTTGTCGGCTCGGTGACGGTGGCCGCGCTGTTCGTGCTGACGCTGAGCACACCGTCGGCGTTCGCCGAGGAGCAGGCGCAGCAGCAGTCCGGTCCGCCCGGTCTGGTCTTGTTCGCCTGCTGCTACCTCATCATCCGGGCGGCCCAGGTGCTGGTGTTCCTGGCCCGCAGCAGCCGCCGCGGACGGACCGCCCTGCGCCTCGGTCTCCCACCGCTGACCAGCGTGGCGTTGATCCTCGCCACCAAGGCACTGCCCGAGTCACCCCAGCAGCCCTGGGGGAGGTGGCTGCCGCTGGCGCTGTGGCTGGCCGCGGTCTGCATCGAGTACACCTCCGGGGGCCTCGCCCCCAGCGCCGGGCTGACAGTCGTGTCCGCCGCCCACTGGGCCGAGCGATACGCGCTGATCCTGCTCATCGCGCTCGGCGAGTCGATCATTTCGCTCGGGCTGGGACCGAAGCTGAGCGCCGGCTTGCCGGCCACGTGGCCGGTGATCGTGGCGTCGGTGCTCGGCGTCACCATCATCGCGTCCCTGTGGTGGCTGTACTTCGACACTCTGGCACCCGCGCTGGAGCAGCGGCTGCATCGCACCCGCGACGTCCGGGCACGGGCGGCGCTCGCCCGCGACGCCTACGCCTACCTGCACCTGCCGCTGATCACCGGGATCATCCTGTTCGCCCTCGGGCTCAAGCGCTACCTCACCGTCATCTCCCACCCGCACGGCGATCCCTGGTGGGAACACGCCGCCGAGCTGGACAGCCGGGTGCTGTTCGCCGGGGTGGTCATCTACATGTTGGGACTGCTGGCGCTGGCGGTGCGGGCGACCCAACGGATTCCGGCGGTCGCCACCTGTGTGGTGCTCGTGCTGGCGGTGGGGCTGCCGTGGGCGGGCCGGCTGCCGGTGGTGGCCGCTCTGGCGATCCTGGCGGCGGTCAGCGTCTTCCTGGTGCTGTTCGGTCTGCGCGCGGGTGACCCGTGGCGTCGTCAGGTGCGCCGGACCGCGTTGGACGAGCAGGTCGCCGCCGAGCGGGAGCAGTCCGAATGGCGCCGGCGTCACCTGTGACCGGCGGGTGGGGAGTGTGGGCGGTACCGGCGACAGGCGACAATCGGGCCCATGCGGTTCGGTGTGCTCGGCGCGACGCAGGCGTACGCGGCCGACGGCAGCGCGCTCCCGGTCGCCGGTGAGCGGCTGCGTGCCCTGCTGGTGCTGCTGCTGCTCGACGCCGACCGCACGGTGCCGCCGTGGCGGCTCATCGACGGCGTCTACGGCGACCGGCCGCCGGAGCAGGCCGCGAACGCGTTGCAGTCGCAGGTGTCGCGGCTGCGGCGGCTGCTGCCCGGGGCGCGCATCGAGTTCGGTCCGGCCGGTTACCGGCTGGCCGTCGACCCGCAGCGGGTGGATGTGCACCGGTTCATCCGGCTGGCCGGGGCGGGACGGGCGGCGCTGGCCGACGGTGATCCGCGCGGCGCGGCGGCGCTGCTGCGCGACGCGCTGGACCTGTGGCGCGGTGAACCCCTCGCGGATGTCGCCGGGGCGCCGTTCGCCGACGTCGAGGCGGCCCGGCTGCGCGAGCTGCGCCTGGCGGCGATCGAGGACCGGGTCGAGGCGGACCTGGCGCTCGCGCCGCCCGGGGCGCCGCTGATCGCCGAGCTGCGGGCCCTGGTGGCGGCGCATCCGCTGCGGGAGCGGCTGCACGGGCTGCTGATGCGCGCCCTGCACGGCGCGGGCAGCCGCGCCGAGGCCCTCGCCGCGTACGCCGACGCGCGCCGCGTGCTGGCCGAGGAGCTGGGCGCCGACCCGTCGGCGGAGCTGGGCGCGGTGCACGCCCCGCTGCTGCGCGACGACCCCGCGCAGCCGGCGCGGCTGCCCGCCCCGCTGACC
>NZ_JAGPXV010000070.1:0-14986 GCF_018070405.1 Micromonospora sp. D75 | reverse complement strand
TGCGGATGCCGCCCGGGTGCACCGACGTGACGCCGACGCCGTCGTCGACGAGTTCGTGCCGCAGCGCCTCGGTGAAGCCGCGGACGGCGAACTTGCTCGCCGCGTACGCGGCCTGCCCGGCGGGCGCGATGATGCCGAACAGGCTGGAGACGTTGACCAGGTGCGCGCCGGGTTCGGCCTTGAGCGCGGGCAGCAGCGCGTGGGTCAGGCGTACCACCGCCCGGAAGTTGATCTCGACGACCCAGAGGAACTCCTCCACTGTGACCTGGTCGAAACGCCCGCCCAGCGCCACCCCGGCGTTGTTGATCAGCAGCCGGATGCGGGGATGCGCGCGGTGGATCCCGGCGGCGACCCGCTCGGTGGCCTCGGCGTCGGCGAGGTCGACCACGTGCGTCTCGACCCGCAGGACCGGGTGCGCCGCCGAGATCGCGGCGGCGACCGAGGTCAGGCCGTCGGCGTCGCGGTCGAGCAGGACCAGGTCGGCGCCGCGCCGGGCCAGGCCGTGGGCCAGCGCCGCGCCGATGCCGCTCGCCGCGCCGGTGAGCACCGCGGTGCCGCCGGGAAAGACGAGGTCACGCATCAGATCCTCCCGGGGTGGCGGCGGCGGGCACACCGGCGCGGGCGAAGCGTACGCCGTCGGTGAGCGGGCCGTGCCGCATCAAGCGTACGTCGCGGGGGTAGTTCTGGTGCAGCCGCCACGGCGCGCGCGGCCCCTGCTTGGGCAGCTGGTCGACGGCGCGCAGCACGTAGCCGGACTGCAGGTCGATGATCGGCGCCAGGTCGTCGGTGTCCGGGGCGAGCGGCGTGACGATCTGCTGGCCGGTCTCGTCGAGGTGGCGCAGCAGCCGGCAGACGTACGTGGCGACGAGGTCGGCCTTGAGCGTCCACGAGGCGTTCGTGTAGCCGATCGTCATGGCGAAGTTCGGCACGCCGGACAGCATCATGCCCTTGTAGGCCACCGTCGAGGCGAGGTCGACGTCGGCGCCGTCGACCGCCAGGGTCATGCCGCCGAGCGCGAGCAGGTTCAGGCCGGTGGCGGTGACCACGATGTCGGCGGGCAGCTCCTCGCCGGAGGCGAGCCGGAGCCCGTGCTCGGTGAACGTGTCGATGGTGTCGGTGACCACCGACGCGCGTCCCTCGCGCAGCACGGTGAACAGGTCGCCGTCCGGCACCACGCACAGGCGCTGGTCCCACGGGTCGTACCGGGGCGAGAAGTGCCGCTCGACGTCGTACCCGGCGGGCAGCCGGCCCTTCGCGGCCCGGCGCAGGAACCGCTTCACCACGCCGGGGGCACGTCGGCTGAGCTGGAAGTTTGCCACCCCGAGCGCGACGTTCTTCCACCGCGCCACCGTGTACGCGGCCTTCGGGGGCAGCCAGCGCCGCGCGGCGTCGGCGAACGGGTCGCGCGAGGGCAGCGCGATCACGTACGTGGGTGAGCGCTGGAGCATGGTGACGTGGGCGGCCCGCTCGGCCATCGCCGGCACGAGGGTGACGGCTGTGGCGCCGCTGCCGATCACCACGACCCGCTTGCCGGTGTAGTCCAGGTCGTCGGGCCAGTGCTGCGGGTGCACGAGCGTACCGGCGTACCGCTCGACGCCGGGGAAACGCGGCGTGTAGCCGGAGTCGTAGCGGTAGTAGCCGGAGTTGGTGAACAGGAACCCGCAGGTGATGGTGACGTCCTCGCCGGTGTCGTCGCGGCGGGCGTGGACCGTCCAGCGGGCGGTGGCGCTGTCCCATTCCGCGCGCACGGCCCGGTGGTGGAAGCGGATGTGCCGCTCGACGTCGTACTCGCGGGCGGTCTGGCGCACGTACGCCCGGATGGAGTCGCCGTCGGCGATGGCCTTCGGGTCGGTCCACGGCTTGAACGAGTAGCCGAGGGTGTACATGTCGGAGTCGGAGCGGATGCCCGGGTAGCGGAACAGGTCCCAGGTGCCGCCGATGGCGCCCCGGGCCTCCAGCACCGCGTAGGTCTTGCCGGGGCACTCGCGTCCGAGGTGGACGGCGGCGCCGATGCCGGACAGGCCGGCCCCGACGATGAGGACGTCGACGTGGTCTGCGGCCATCGGTTTCTCCCGTTCGCACCGGCGGTGGACCGGACACTATCCATCGCCGTCGAGCGCAGTCAACACCGTGTCGAGCTTAATCGACAGGGTGTTGAGCGGGTGTAGCATCAGCCGACATGACCACCGCCCGTACGCCGGCCGGCGCCGCGCCCAGCCGCGGGCGGCGGGCCGGCCGCTCCGCCGGCGACGAGCGGGAGACCGCGATCCTGGCCACCGCCGAGCGGCTGCTGCGGCAGCGCGCGTTCGGCGACATCTCCATCGACGACCTGGCGCGCGGCGCGGGCATCTCCCGTCCCACGTTCTACTTCTACTTCCCGTCCAAGGACGCGGTGCTGCTCACGCTGCTGGACCGGGTCACCGAGGAGGCCGACGCGGCGGCCGGCGGCGTGTTCGACCGGCTCGCCGAGGACCCGCGCGCCCACTGGCGGGAGCTGATCGCCCGGTTCCACGCCACGTTCGGCGGGCACCGGGACGTGGTACTGGCCTGCGCCCAGGTACGCGGCACCAACGCCGAGGTGCGGCGGCTCTGGGCCGAGGTGCTGGAACGCTGGGTCCGCGCGGTGCAGGCCGCTATCGAGACCGAACGCGCACGCGGCGCGGCCCCGGACGGGCTGCCCGCCCGGGACCTCTCGATCGCGCTGAACTCGATGAACGAACGGGTCTGGTACGCCACGTTCGCCGGGGACGGCCCGGCGGTGGCCGAGCGGGACGTGGTCGACGTGCTGCTCGACGTCTGGCTGACCGCGATCTACCGGACCACCACCCCGCCGGTCATGCCGTCCGCCGGAACTCCATGACCCAGTTGGTCTCCCAGGCGTGCCCGCCGTCGGTGGAGAACGCCTGCTCCCAGCGGCAGGAGACCGGGGTGATCGCCGACCAGAGGAACAGGCAGCGCACCGGGCGGCCCTCGTCGGTGTCGTCGGCGTGGAACTCACCGACGCCGTCGGTGAACCGGCCCACCACCGGCGGCTGCTCCAGCACGCCCCGCGCGCTGTGCATCCAGTAGATCGACCACAGCCCGGTCGCCGGGTTCAGGACGCGTACCGACGAGCCGGAGAAGCCCCGGCCGGGGCAGCGCATCTCGTCGAAGCTGCCCGCGCCGTCGAAGAACGAGCGGGCCTCGCTGACACCGGCGAACTCGTCCCAGTCGTCGCTGCCGACATGGCGCTGCCGCAGGCGCCGGTTGGTCACGTCCCAGGTGCCGACGAGGAAGTCGAAGTCGCCCATCAGAATCCCACCGGCCCCTCGGCCCGGGCGTCGGCCAGGTAGCCGGCCAGGTCCGGTCGGTCCGGCGCGAGCACGTGCCGGATCCAGGCGGCGCGTTCGTGTTCCAGCACGCCCAGCTCCCAGACGCAGCCCACCCCGGGACGCTCCAGGTCCACGAAGCGCGCCGGATCGTCGTCCGGGCAGTCGAGCGCGGGCTGCCCGGCGATCGCGATGCGGCACTCGACCACGTTGTCGAAGAACCAGGTGTACGCCAGCAGGTACGCGCCGCTGTCCGCGCCCCGGTGCAGCACCACCCAGCTCGCCGGCGGGGTGCCGCCGTCGGGACCGGGCAGCAGCTTGGGAAGGTACGCGTACGCGGCCTCGACCACACGTGGTTCGAGGCGACGGTCCGGCTGGTCGATGTGGTAGCGCTTGACGTGCCGGCCGGCGACCTCGATCGTCCCCGGCACCGTCAGCTCCTTGTCGTGGAAAGCCATGATCGGGACGGTAGGGGCGGTCCCCTGACAGCTAGTGTCAGCGGAATGCGGGCCAGTCGACTCCTGTCCATCCTGCTGCTCCTGCAGGCGCACGGCCGCCTCACCGCCGCCGACCTGGCCACCCGCCTCGAGGTGTCGGTACGCACCATCTACCGGGACGTCGAGGCGCTGCACACCGCCGGCATCCCGCTGTACGGCGAGGCCGGACACGACGGCGGCTACCGGCTCGTGGAGGGCTGGCGAACCCGGCTGACCGGGCTGACCGCCGAGGAGGCAGACCGGCTGCTCTTCGCCGGGCTGCCCGGACCTGCCGCCGAACTGGGCTACCAGTCGGTCGTCACCGCCGTACAGCTCAAGCTGCGGGCCGCGCTACCAGCGCCGCTGGCCGACCGGGCCGCCCGGCTGGAACAGCGGTTCCACCTGGACACGCCGGGCTGGTACTCCGACGGCGACCCGTCGCCGTACCTGGCCGAGGCCGCCGAGGCGGTGTGGCGGGAGCGCCGGATCCGGGTGCGCTACCGGGGCTGGCGCGGCGAGACGATCCGGGTGCTCGAACCGTACGGGCTGGTGCTCAAGGGCGGGCGCTGGTATCTCGTGGCCGCCCGCCCGGACCGCGCCGGACCGGCCACCTACCGGGTCAACCAGATCCTCGACCTGGCCCCGCTGGACGAGACGTTCGAGCGGCCCGAGTTCGACCTGCCGGCCTGGTGGCGCGCCCACGTGGTGGAGTTCCGGGCCGGGCTGCACCGCGACGAGGCGCACATCCGGCTGTCGCCGCGCGGGTTCGCCCGGCTGCGCGAGATCGGCAGCGACGTGGTGGTCGCCGCCGCCGAGGCGAGCGCCGGCCCGCCCGACGACAGCGGCTGGGTGCGCGCGGTCATCCCGATCGAGTCGCTCACCCACGCCCACGGCGACCTGCTGCGGCTCGGCGCCGACGTGGAGGTCCTGTCCCCGGAAGAGCTGCGCGCCCGCCTGGCCGCCACCGCCACCGCCCTGGCCGCCCTCTACCCCCCACCTCTCCCTCGTTGATCAAGGAAGGGCGTGGAGGGCATCGGCGACTGTGGACAGGGCTCGGTCGATCTCCGACGGCGGGGTCGCCGCGTACCCGAGGACCAGGCCCGGCGGCTGCGGACGCTGGCCGTGCCAGGACAGCGGGTGGACCTTGACGCCCCGGCGCAGCGCCGCCGCCGCGAGCGCCAGGTCGTCCACGTCGCCGGGCAGCGTGACCGTCAGGTGCAGCCCGGCGGCGGCGCCGTGCACCACCGCCCCCGGCAGGTACGCGCGGACCGCCCGGATCATCGCGTCCCGGCGGCGTACGTGCCGGTGGCGCAGCAGCCGCAGGTGCCGCTCCAGCGCTCCCGACTCCATCAGCTCGGCCAGCACGAGCTGCGGCAGCGCCGCGTTGCCCAGATCCGCCGTCCGCTTCGCGTCCACCACGTCGGCGCGCAGCGACGGCGGCACCAGCGTCCACCCGATCCGCAGGGCCGGGGCGAGCAGCTTGGAGATGCTGCCGGTGTAGCAGACCCGGTCGGGGGCCATGCCGCGCAGCGCCGGCACGGGCGGGCGGTCGTAGCGGTGCTCGGCGTCGTAGTCGTCCTCCAGCACCAGGCCGCCGTCGCGCGCCCACCTCAGCAGCCGGCGACGCCGCTCACCGTCGAGCACCACCCCGATCGGGAACTGGTGCGCCGGGGTGAGCAGCACGGCCGGCGCGCCGGACCGCTCCAGCTCGTCGACGCGCAGGCCCCTGTCGTCCACCGGCACCGGCGGCGTCGCCATCCCGGCGTACGTGAGGTGCTGCCGCACGCCGAGCGAGCCGGGGTCCTCCACCGCGACGGTGCGCGTACCCCGCTCGTGCAGCACCCGCGCGAGCAGGCCGAGCGCCTGGGACACCCCGGCCACTACCACCACCTCGGCCGGGTCGGCGCGGATGCCCCGGTTGCGGGCCAGCCAGTTCGCGACGGCCCGCCGCAGCGCGGGCGTGCCGGTCGGGTCGCCGTAGCCGAGCGCGGCGGGCGTGGCCCGGTGCAGCACGGCCCGCTCGGCCCGCAGCCAGGCCGCGCGGGGAAATGCCGCCAGATCGGGTACGCCGGGCGTCAGGTCCACCCTCGCGGGGGCGGCGCGCAGCGCCTCGAAGACGTCGAGGCCGGGCCGTCCGGTGAACACCTCCGGTGCTCTCCTCGGCTCGGGTGGCCGGGCGCGCACGGCGGCCGGGGTGGCCACCACGACGGTGCCGGCCCGGCCGCGCCCGGCGACCTGGCCGTCCTCGCCCAGCCGCTGGTACGCCTCGGTCACCACGCCGCGTGAGACGCCCAGCTCGGCGGCGAGCACCCGGCTGGGTGGCAGGCGGGTGCCTACTGGCGCGCGGCCGTCGGCGATCGCCGAGCGCAGCCGGGCGGCCAGCCAGTCCGCGCGGCCGCCGGGCGGGGCCTCGCCCACATCGAGCTGGAGGAAGTCCGCGCCGACCGATTTGGACCTCTCGGAAACGACGGCTTTGGCCCTGTCCACCGGACCATTATGGCCAGAGGCTGGACGGGTGACCATCGCCTTCCTGCTGACCGCACTCGTCGTCGCCGTCACTCCGGGCACCGGGGTGACGCACACGCTCGCCACCGCCGTGACCGCCGGACGCCGCGCCGGGCTGGCCGCCGCGGCCGGTGCCACGCTCAGCCTCGTTCCGCACGTGATCGCCGCGGTGACCGGCCTGGCCGCGCTGCTGCGCGCCGGCACCCCGGCGTTCCGCGTGGTGACCTGGCTGGGCGTGGCGTACCTGCTCTGGATGGCCTGGTCGGCGTGGCGCGACCGGAGCGCGTTCACCGTCGACGCGGACCGGCCGCCGCGCCCGGCGTCGGCGGTGTTCCGCGACGGGGTGTTGCTGAACCTGCTGAACCCGAAGGTGACGGTGTTCTTCGTGGCGTTCCTGCCGCAGTTCGTACCCCCGGGCACGCCCGCCGCCCCCGTCCGCATGCTCGCCTGCGGCCTGGTGTTCATGCTGGTCACGCTGCTGGTGTTCGCCGGGTACGCGGTGCTCGCCGGCGCGTTGCGCCGCCGCGTGCTGGCCCGGCCCCGGCTGAGGGCGCTGCTGCGGCACGCCGTGGCCGGCAGCTTCCTCGCCCTGGGCCTCGGCCTCGCGTTCGCCGCCTAGCACTCGCCGACAAGGAGTTCACCAGTGCGTTTCCGGCACTCCCCCGAGATCTGGTCGTCCTTCCCCGAGCTGACCTGCGGCGTCCTGCACGCCACCGGGATCACGCCCGACGCCGACGTCACGCCGCGCCTCGCCGGTCACCTCGACGTAGCCCGCGACCGGCTCGCCGCCGCACCCGAGGGCGGCTTCCCGGAGATCCAGGCGTGGCGGCGCGCGTTCACCCGGATGGGCTGCCCGCCGACGCGCTACCGCTGCGCGGCCGAGTCACTGCTGCGCCGGCTGCGCCGCGACGGCGACCTGCCCCGGCTGCACCCGCTGGTGGACCTCGGCAACGCGCTCTCCGTCGGGTACGCGGTCCCGGTCGCCGTGCTCGACCTGGCCGGGATCGACGGCGACCTGACCGTGCGCCCGGCCGACGGCACCGAGTCGTATCTCGGCCTCGGTGGGGAGTCCGAGCAGCCCGCGCCCGGCGAGGTGATCTTCGCCGACGAGGGCGGACACGCGCACGCCCGGCGCTGGTGCCACCGGCAGAGCGGCGCCTCGGCGGTACGGGCCGCCACCGTCGAGGTCCTCGTGGTCATCGAGGCGATGCACGCCGGGGCGGCGCCGACCGTACGCCGGATGCTGGACGAACTGGCGGCGGCGCTGGCCGAGCAGTGGCGCGTGCCGTCACGGACGGGGGTGCTCACCTCGCAGGCCCCGGAGTTCGCCGTGCCCGTCCGAACCGCCTGACGCCGGACCAGCCGGCTCGCCGTGCAGCTCGCGCAGGGCGTCGGCGAGCCGGTCGTCGGCGGTGCCCCACCACTGCCGGGCCAGCTCGACAGTGCGGCCGAGCGAGTCGTCGCCCGCCCGCTCGGCGTGCAGCTCGGCGCTCATCATGCGCAGGAAGCGAACGGTCACGGCATCGGACTCATCGGCTATCACGTCCGTACCCTAGCCACCGCCTCCGACGAAACCGGCGGCCGAGACGGGGTCGTCCGCCCGGTTGAGGTCGCCGCGTGCGGGTAGTGCGCGGTCATGCCCCAGCGATACGGGCACTACGACCGGGGTCGCGATCGTCACCGGCGCGGACGCCGGCATCGGCGGCCGGGGGCGACCGCGCCCGGCTCAGGGCAGTCAGGCTTGATCCCTGCGCCGGGCAGGGTCGTCCCCGGCTCCGTCGTGGGTCAGGTGCGTTCGTTGCTGCCGGGTTCGCCGGTCGGCATGCCGACCGGTCCGCTCTCCGGGTAGTGGCAGGCGGTGAGCTGCCTGCCGTCGTCCCGGGTGGTCAGGGCGGGTTCTTCGGTGGCGCAGTGGTCGGTGGCTTTCCAGCAGCGGGTGCGGAAGCGGCAGCCCGATGGCGGGTTCAACGGGGTCGGGACATCGCCGGTGAGGCGGATCCGGCCGGCGGGCCCGAGGGTGGTGACGTCGGGGATCGCGGACAGCAGGGCTCGGGTGTAGGGGTGCTGGGGCCGGGTGTAGATGTCGTCGCGGTCGCCGATCTCGACGATCTTGCCGAGATACATGACGGCGACGCGGTGGCAGAAGTGGCGGATGACGGCGAGGTCGTGGGCGATGAACACGAACGCCAGGTCCAGGTCGCGTTGCAGGTCGCGCAGCAGGTTGATGACCTGCGCCTGGATCGACACGTCCAGCGCCGAGACGGGTTCGTCGGCGACGATCAGCTTCGGTTTCAACGCCAGGGCGCGGGCGATGCCGATGCGCTGGCGCTGCCCGCCGGAGAACTCGTGCGGGTACCTGTTGTAGTGCTCCGGGTTCAGCCCGACCAGTTCCAGCAACTCCTGGACCCGTTTCTTCACGCCGCCGGGCGGGGTGATGCCGTTGACCTGCAACGGCATCGCCACGATCCGCCCGACCGTGTGGCGCGGGTTCAGCGAGGCGTACGGGTCCTGGAAGATGATCTGCAGGTCCTGCCGCAGCGCACGCAGCTCACGCCGCCCGCCGTGGGTGATGTCCCGCCCCGCGAACATGATGCTGCCCGAGGTGGGTTCCAGCAGCCGGACCAGCATCCGCCCGGTCGTGGTCTTCCCACACCCCGACTCCCCCACCAGGCCGAGCGTCTCACCCGGCCGCACATCGAAGTCCAGCCCGTCGACAGCCCGCACCGCACCCCGCGCGCGCAGCCCCTGCCGCACCGGGAAATGCTTGGTCAGCCCCCGCACCGACAGCAGCGGCTCGCCCGCGAGCCGGCCGGCGTCGCCCGCCACCGCCGCCTGCCCGTTCGTCACACCGTTCATCGAGCCACCCCCACCCGCGCGACCTCGTCCCCGTAGATCCGCTCCCGCGCGGCGACCGGCAGATGACACGCCACCAGATGACCCGACGCACCAGCAGGGCCCAGCTCCGGGATCTCGCTGCGGGACCGGTCACCGTTCACACCGGCCCACCGGCACCGCGGATGAAACGCACACCCCGACGGCAGATTGATCAAGCTGGGCGGGTTACCCGGGATCGGCACCAGGTCCGCATCCGCGTCACCGTGCAACGACGGCACACTCGACAACAACCCCCACGTGTACGGATGCTGCGGCGCCCGCAACACCCGCTCCACACTCCCGTGCTCCACCGCCCGACCCGCATACATCACCAACACGTCATCAGCCACCTGAGACACCACACCCAGGTCATGCGTGATCAGAATGATCGCCGACCGGAACTCCGCCTGCAGATCCGCAAGCAGGTCCAGGATCTGCGCCTGCACCGTCACATCAAGCGCCGTCGTCGGCTCATCCGCGATCAACAGCTCCGGATCATTCACCAGCGCCATCGCGATCATCGCCCGCTGCCGCATCCCACCCGAGAACTCATGCGGAAACTGATCGAACCGCTTCGCCGGCTGCGGGATGCCGACCCGGCCGAGCATGTCCACCGCCCGGCTGCGGGCCTCCCGTTTTCCGGCTCTGGGGTGGTGCACCCGGTACGCCTCCGCGATCTGCCGACCCACCGAGTAGTACGGATGCAACGCCGACAACGGATCCTGAAAGATCATCGCCATGTCCCGGCCCCGCAACCGACGAATCTCCTCCTCACGCAGACCCACCAACTGACGACCACCGACCGAGATCTCCCCGGAAATGGTCGTCCGCTTCACGTTGTGCAAGCCGAGGATCGCCAGCGACGTGACGCTCTTACCGGACCCGGACTCCCCCACGATCCCCAACGTCCGACCACGCTCCACCGAGAACGACACCCCGTCCACGGCCTTGACGACACCGTCCTCGGTGTCGAACCGCACCCGCAGATCCGTGACCCGCAGGTACGGGTCCTCGCCGCGTCGCGGCGCCGGAAGCTCCACCATGTCCGTCTCCTCCTTCCTCAGCCCAGCCGGACCCGTGGGTCGATCACCGCGTACAGCACGTCGACGACGATGTTGGCGACCACGATGAACACGGCCGCCAGCAGCACCGTCGCCATCACCACCGGCAGGTTGAGGAACTGCACCGCCTCCACTGTCGCCTTGCCGAGGCCCTGGAGGCCGAAGATGGTCTCGGTGATGAACGTGCCGCCGAGGCTGGTGCCGATGTCCAGCCCGGCGATGGTGACGATCGGCGTGATCGCCGCGCGCAGCGCGTGCCGGGTGTGCACCTGCCGCGCGGGCAGCCCTTTCGCCCGGGCGGTACGGATGAAGTCCTCCGACAGGGTCTCCAGCATCTGCGCCCGGGACAGCCGGGCGTACAGCGCCGAGTTGAGGAAACCCAGCGTCATCCAGGGCAGCAGCAGCCCGGCCGCCCACCGGGCCGGGCTCTCGGTCAGCGGCGTGTAGCTGGGGAACGGCAGCAGCCCGGTGGAGTAGACCAGCAGGTAGAGCAGGATCAGACCGAAGAAGTAGACCTGCATGGACGCGCCGGCCAGTGTGACGCCGATGGCGGCGCGGTCGAACGCCGTACCCCGGCGCAGCGCCGACACCATGCCCAGCGAGATGCCGAGGCCGAGCCAGAGCACGGCGCCGCCGAGGACGATGCTGAACGTCACCGGGGCGCGCTGCGCGACGATCTCGGTGACCGGCTGGTTGTTGCGGAACGAGTAACCCAGGCAGGGCGCCGGGCAGTCCTGCCGGAAGTCCCCCTCGCCGTAGGTACGGCCGGCGAAGACGCCCCCGACGAAGTCCGCGTACTGCCGGGGCAGCGGCTGGTCGATGCCGAGCCGGCGCTCGACCTGGGCGATGTCCTCGGCCGTGCAGTTCTTGCCGCACATCACCTTCGCCGGGCTGCTCGGCACCGCGAAGAAGAGACCGAATGTGACGAGGCTGATGACGACCAGGGTCAGGGCGGCGACGAGCAGCCGCCGGACGACGAAACGGAGCAACGGGAGCACCTCCCCCGGGTGGGGCGCGGGTACGGCCGCCGTGGCAGCCGTCCCCGCGCGGCTGTCACTTCTTCACGTAGATGCCGTTGAGCGAGATGATCCCGAACGCGTCGCTGAGGAAGGCGTTGCCGACCTTCGAGCCGTGCAGCTCGTAGGTGGCGTCGTAGTAGCAGGGCACCACCGGCGCGTACTTCTCCATGATCATGCGGTCGAGCGCCATCCAGCCGGCGTCCTGCTCCGCCGCGGGCAGGGCACGGACCCGGTCGATCTCCGCGCCGACCGACGCCTCGTCGAGGTACGACAGGTTCTGGTTGCCCTCGGCCACGATCTCCCGTCCGTCGTAGACCGGCGGGATGACTGTGGAGCCGGTGGGCCAGTCCGAGCCCCAGCCGGTGAGGTACAGGTCGTAGGGGTTGTCCTTGCGGCCCACCTCGTCGTAGTAGCTGCTGTTGTCGATCGGCTTCATGACGATGTCGAACCCCATGTCGGTGAGGTTCTTGCGCAGCGCCTCGGCCTGCTGGGTACGCAGTTCCAGGCTGGAGTGGGCGAGCACCAGCTTCGGCCGCTTTCCGGCGAGCAGCTCGGCGGTCTTCGCCTTGTCACCGGTCACCGGGGCGTTGAACACGTCGTACGGGACGAACCCGGCGGTGGTGGGTGACATCAGCGTGGTCGCGGGTGTCCCGGCGGCCTGGCCGCCGAGCACCTTGAGCAGGGCGTCCTTGTCGACCGCGTAGTTCAGCGCCCGCCGTACGCTCAGGTCGGTGACCCGCTGGGTGTTGATGCTCAGCACCCAGTTGTACTGCGTCGGGCCGCGGACGACCCGGTCGGCGACGCCGGCGCCGGTGGTGCGGGGCAGCACCGACGGCGGCACGTCCGACCAGCTCAGCGCCGCCTGGTCGGCCGGTCCGTCGGCGACCAGCCGCTCGGCGATCTGGGCCTGCTCCAGGCCGAACGTCATCCGGACCGTGTCCGGGTACGCGTTGCGGATCGGGTCGGTCGCCGGATCCCAGTTCGGGTTGCGCTCCAGCTCCAGCGACACGTCGCGCTGGTAGGACTTCACCCGGTACGGGCCGGACGAGAACGGCCGCAGATCGTAGTTGGCGCGGGTGTCCTTGGCGGCGGGCACCGGCGCGCTGGTGGGCAGCGCCGCCGCGTACGGCATGTCGCAGTGCGGCTGCGGGAACGTGAACCGGATGGTCCGGTCGTCGGGGGTGGTGACGCCGTCGGGCACCGGCTTGCCGCCGTCGTACGGTCCCTTGTAGGTGGCGTTGTACGCCCCGCCCGGGTAGAGCCACTGCTGGATGTAGTGCGGGCCCTCGTTGAGGTTCGCCGCGAACGAGCGGGCGATGCCGTGGGCGACGTCCTTGCTGCTCACCGGCGTGCCGTCCTCGTAGCGCACGCCGTCGCGCAGCGTGAACTCCCAGACCTTGCAGTCGCCGTCGACGTCCTTGCCGGGGTTGGTGGCCAGGTCGCCGACGAGCAGCAGCTTGCCGGTGCCGTCCTCCTTGTAGCCGTTGAGCGGGCGGTAGAGCATCCCGCCGGCGACCTGCTGCACGTTGACGTAGTTGCGGGCCGGGTCGAGGTGTTCGAAGTCGGCCGGCTGCATGACGGTGAGGGTGCCGCCCCGGGACGCGCCGTCGACGGGCTTCGCCGGGCCCTGGTTGTCGGCGGCCTCGTACGAGATCGAGCCGCTCTGGGTCTTGGTCTTCTGGTCGTCGCCGCCGCTGTCGTCGGGCGTGGGGTTGCAGCCGGCGGCGGCCAGCGCCGCCGCGGCGAGGACACCTGTCAGTGTCCGGGTTCGTGCGCGCACGGTGTGCTCCCTTCGTGCCCGGCGGCCCCCGCCGGCCGGGCGTGTGATGGCCGTGGGGACTACCGGGTGGAGCGGGGATCCAGCGAGTCGCGCAGCGCGTCGCCGAGCAGGTTGAACGCCAGGACCAGCAGGAAGATCGTCAACCCGGGGAACAGGGTGTACCAGGGGTCGCTCGCGACGTAGCCGATGCTGTTGAAGATCATGCGGCCCAGGTCGGGCGTGGGTTCGGTGACGCCGATGTTGACGAACGCCAGCGCCGCCTCGATGGCGATGAACTGGGGCACCATCAGCGAGACGGTGACCAGGATCGGCGCCCAGATGTTCGGCAGCAGCTGCCGCAGCAGGATGTGCGCGGTGCCGGCGCCGGCGGCCCGGGCCGCGTCGACGAACTCCCGCTCCCGCAGCGAGATCACCTGCCCGCGGACCAGCCGCGCGGTGTACGTCCAGCTGAACAGGCCGAAGGTGGCGACGATCAGCGCCACCCGGAAGGCCGGCGACGGCGCCTCCCGGTCGGAGTAGAAGCGGTCCTGCAGGATCGGGATGACCGCGAGGGCGAAGATGAGGAACGGGAACGCCAGCGTGAGGTCGATCAGCCAGTTGACGAGACTGTCCAGCCAGCCTCTGGCCCATCCGGCCAGCACACCGACCGCGACGCCGATCCCGGAGGCCAGCAGCGCCGAGGTGAACGCGATGAACAGCGACGTCCGAAGGCCGTAGACCAGTTGCATCAGGATGTCCCGGCCACTGCCCGGCTCAAGGCCCAGCCAATGATCGGAACTGATCCCGCCGGCATACCCGATCGGCATTCCGAAATCGTTCAACCGGTCGACGAACTTGTCGGTCGGGTCGATTCCGGTGAGCCGCCCCAGCAGCGGCGCGCCGAGCGCCACCACCGCGGCCACGAGGAGCGTCAGGGCGCTGACCCGGGCCGTTCGGTCCCGCTTGAGCCGCAGCCAGGCGAGCTGGTTCGGTGACCGGCCGACGAACTCGGCGGTCCGGCCGACGGGTTCGGAGTCGGCCTGGATCTCGGGGCCGGGAATGGTCGCTTCGGCGGCCGTGGTCCGGGGCGGCGGGTGTGAGAGATCGCTCATGAACAGTCCCTCCGACGGGGGCGAAAACGCCCTGCCACCCGACGGTAAAGGGATACGGAGCACCGGAAAGAATCGTTACGGTAACGGCCGTTCCGGTTGTCATCCATTGACAACGATCCGGCGTACGGAATGCATCGGCGCAATAACGGGCCGATTTGGTTGTCAGCCTTTCAGGCAGGCGTCACGCTTATTCGGAATGCGTTTACGCGAGGCGCGGAAGCGGTTGTCAGCCGTTCGGGCATTCCCGTACGCCGATGTCACACCGAACGTGCGACGCGGTCGGCTGGTGTAACACTTCGTGACTCTTCGCGTTCACACCGTCCGCCTAGGGTTCTCGGCGGCCCGGTTCGCACGACGGACCGGGTCACCCATCGGCCCCGCACCCCGGGGCCCCGACGGAAGGACCACCCATGCCCTTCGCCCGACGTACCGCCGCACTGGCCCTGGTCGCCGCGCTCGGCGCGCCGGCCTCCCCCGCGCAGGCCGCGCCGCGCCCCGGCCCGCAGACCCCCTCGGTGCTGCTGCTCACCGTCGACGACGGCGCCGGCGTACGCGCCACGGTGCTGACCTGCGGGCCGACCGGCGGTCTGCACCCCGACCCGATCACCGCCTGCCGGCTCGTCGCCCGCGTCGACGGCGACCTGGACGCGCTCGACGTGGACGGCGCGCCGTGCACCTCCCAGTACGCCCCGGTCGTCGCCCGCGCCGCAGGCTTCTGGCAGAACCGCCCGGTCTCCTACACCCGCACGTTCGCCAACCCCTGCCTGATGCAGCGCACCACCGCCTCCCTCTTCACCTTCTGACCCTCCCCTCTCGTTCTGGTTGATCATGAGGTTGGCGGCGGTTGCCGTCCGTTTTGTCGCCGTCAACCT
>NZ_JAGPXV010000007.1:0-28313 GCF_018070405.1 Micromonospora sp. D75 | reverse complement strand
GAACGCGACGAACACCTCGACTGGCTCACCCGCGCCGCCCACCGCCTGCCCACCGCCCACCTCGGCCTCTACGACGGCCTCGCCGGCATCGCCGCCCTCCTCGACCGCACCGGACGCCACGACGACGCCGACGAACTGCTCGACCGATGTCGCACCGGCCTCCACCACCGCTACGGCCCCGGCCTGCACAGCGGCCTCGCCGGCATCGGACTCGCCCTGCTCCGCCCCGGCAGACCCGCCCCCGACGACGCCCTGCACATCGGCGACCGACTCGCCCGCACCCTCACCGGCGACACCACGCAACCCGTACCCGAACCCACCCGCCCCGGCCTGCTCCACGGCTGGTCCGGCCCCGCGACCTTCCTCACCCGCCTGCACGAAACCACCGGCGACCCCGCCTGGCTCCGCGCCGCCCGCACCGCCCTGCGCCGCGACCTGCAACACACCGTCCGCGACGACAACGGCAACCTCCACGTACGCGACGGCGCACGACGGCTGTTCTACCTCGACGAAGGCAGCGCCGGCATCGCCGTCACCGCGCACACACTGCTCCGCCACGGCGAACGCCAGTGGCTGCGCGACATCGTCACCACCGTCCGCCGCACCATCGACGTCGAATTCGTCCTGCTGCCCGGCCTCTTCCACGGCCGCGCCGGACTTCTCGCCACCGCCGCCCTGCTCACCGACGACCCACCGCGCCGCGCCACCCCGCACGGCCCCGTCGGACTCGTCCGCGACGACGCGCCCCACCACGTCCCCGCGCACCTGGCCCGCCTCGCCTGGCACGCCTACGCCCTCGACGGCCACCTCGCGTTCCCCGGCGACACCCTGCTGCGCATCTCCACCGACCTCGCCGCCGGCGGCGCCGGAATCCTGTCCGCCATGCACGCCGCGCTGCACCGCACCGCCGTGACGCTGCCCTTCCTCGACGCGCCCACCCACGTCGCACCCACCGGCCACCTCCTCGCCGCGAGCTGAACCCCCGCCCGGCGCCCACAGACCCCGTCGGAACCACCGACGGCCAATCCACCACACCCGAGAAGGAGGTGAACCCCCATGACGAAGCTCCTCAACCTGCAGGCCATGGCCACGCAGAACGGCACCCGCCACGCGGTCCCGCCGCAGTCCAGCAGCATCAGCATCGCCTGCTGCAACGGCTGAGACGGCAGTGGCGAACGGGCCACCAGCCCCAGCCACACCTGATCCGCCTGGCGACCCGGGCGGGCGGCCACCGCCCGCCCGGGTCCGTCGTCAACCCGGCCCGGTGAAGCCGGCATCCCGCCCGCCACCACGCACACGGAGCCCCCATGCCGCCCACCGGCCTACGACACAACCGCGACTTCCTCCTCATCACCGTCGCCCGCACCGCGTCGAAACTCGGCACCCAGGTCACCGCCGTCGCCACGCCGCTGCTCGTCCTGCTGACCACCGGCTCCGCCACCGACGCCGGCCTCGTCGCCTTCGCCGAAGGCATCGCCCTGGTCCTCGTACTCCTGCCCGCCGGCCTGCTCGCCGACCGCCGCGACCGGCGCATCCTCATGCTCTGCTGCGACGCCGGCGCGCTGCTCGCCGTCACCGGCGTCACCGTGCTCGCCCTCGTCGGACACGCGCCAGTCCTGCTCATCGCCGTCCTCGCCGCCGCCACCGCCGGCCTCGGCGCCGCGCTGCAACCCGCCGCCGCGGCCGCCACCCGCGCCGTCGTCCCAGCCCGGGACCTGCGTACGGCCACCGTGTTCAACGAGACCCGCAACGGCGTCGTCCACCTCGCCGGCCCGCCGCTCGGCGGCTTCCTGTTCGGCCTCGCCCCGGCACTGCCGTTCCTCGTCGACGCGATCTCGTACGCCGTCTCCCTGGTCGCCGTGGCCCTGCTGCGCGGCCCACTCGGCCGGTCGGCGACCACGCCGGGGGAGTCCCTGCCCCGGCAGGCCGTCGCCGGGGTCCGTTTCCTGTGGCGGCAACCGTCGCTGCGGTTCACGCTGCTCTGCGGCGCCGTCCTGAACTTCGCGTTCGCGGGCGTCCTGCTGGCGATCATCGTCGTGCCGGTCCGCAACGGCGCCTCCGGCCTGTCCGCCGGAACCGTCATGGCATGCGTCGGCCTCGGCGCCGTCGCCGGATCACTCGTCGCGTCCTGGCTGACCGCCCGGGTACCCACCCGCTGGCTGATCCTCGCCGTCGTCTGGGCCTGCGCCGTGCTGACCGCCGCCATGGCCACCACCGACAACGGACTGGTCCTCGGTGCGCTGGCCGGCGCCTGCGTCCTGGTGGTACCGGCCGCCAACATCAGCATGCTGACCCTCCAGACCCTGCTCACCCCCGGTGACCTGCAGGGGAGAGCGAACGCCGCGACCAGCTTCATCGCGCTGATCGTGGCGCCGTTCGGCCCGGCCCTGTCCGGCCTGCTGATCGACCGCGTACCGGCGCCGGTGGTGTTCGGCAGCTTCGCGGCCGTCATGCTGGCGCTCGCCGTCGGCGCGGCCGTCGCGCCCGCCGTACGCGCCATGCCCGACCTGCGGGCCGTCGAGGAAGCCCCGGAGCCCGGCGAGGCCGAGCGCCGCGACCCGCAGCCGGTCTGAGCTGATCTTCGTACCGGCAGGCAGGGGAGAGGTGCTGGTCTTCCGGGGGACGTTCGGATGATCACGAGAGCGCCTCGCCCGTGCCACCATGTAGGGCCCCTCCCAGGACAGGCCACAAGGGACGAGGTGCCGGCATGGAGCTGCGTAGGAGCCGAGAGAAGCTGTGGAGGGGCCTCACGCTCTTCGGAGTCGGCGTGCTCCCGCTGCTTTACCACACTTCCGCGTCGACCGGACGATGGATCCTTCTCGGCCTCTGGCTGGTGTCGGCCGGCCTGTTCGTCGCCTACCAGCTCAGGCCGTTCCGGTTCTGCATCGGAGCCGACGGACTGGATCTGCGGGTCGCCGGGCTCAACCGGCTCGTGGCATGGGCCGAGATCGACGCTGTCGTGCTCGACCAGCCGCTACCGTCCCGTGGCCGGAACCAGAGAGCCGCAAAGGTGCTGCTGGTGCCGGCCACCGCCGCGACGATCGACCGTCCGCTCACCAGCCGGAGCCCGGTCGACGGGCGGCCGGCCCTGAAGCTGCTCGACCTCGATCAGGTGCGGCAGCCGGCGGACGACGTGGCGGACGCCCTGGCCCGGTTCGGGGCAGGGCGATTCGCAGACGTCCGGCAGCAGGCCCCGGAACTGTCCGACGACGCGGATACGCCGGACACGGAGGCCCTGACGTTGTTGGCCGACCTGACACCGCGAGTCCAGAAGGCGCTCGACTCCGGGCAGGTGTCGCAGCGGCAGGCGGTCAAGGCAGAGGTGGACGCGGCACTCGCGAGACTGCAGGCCGGAGGTCACCAGCCACGGATGGCCGCGCTTCTGAAGGTCATGTCGGACACCCTCGGCGAAGACGTAAAGCCCTCCTGAGCCGTGATTCGATAATGTACATTATGTCAAGTAGAGCTCCGGCGGGCCTCCCCGGACGTCCTCGCGAGGCGGCTGACCTTCCGGGACTTGGAGGTCCGGCCGGCTGCCCCGTCGCACCGCACACCTAGGCGCGGCCCGCCGACGCCACACTCTCAACCCATCCACCGCTCCGGCGATCATGAGGTTGGCGGTGACAAATGGGACAGCATCCGCGGTCAACTTCATGATCGCCGGAGCAGAGAGGGCACCGGCCCCTTTCACCGCCCTCCCTGCTCCGGCCGAGTGCCGACAGGTGTGGCTGCCGCCGCCAGTACGCGGATGTGGCTGCATCGGAGCGCCCGGGTTGCCGCCACCTCGGCGTAGTGGAGTTGATCATCGACTGAGCGGGCCGCACTCCCCCTCGAAAGGGCCTCCTGGCGGGAACGCGAGAATCATGCATAATATCCCTTATGCATGACAAACCGGACGAAACGGTAGGCGGTCTGATTGAGGAGTTCCTGACCGCCCGGGCCACCCGCAAGCCCTCCCCCCACACCTTGGCCGCGTACCGGAGGGATCTGACCGCAGTGGCCGAGCTGATCGCCGCCGACGGCGACGCCACTCCCCTCCCCCTGGACCGGGTCGCGGTCAGCTCCCTCTCCCCCCGGGTCATGCGCGCGGCGTTCGCGCGGTTCGCCGCTCCCCGCGCGGCCGCCTCGGTCCATCGTGCCTGGTCGACGTGGAACAGCTTCTTCACGTTCCTGGTGGCCGAGGGCGTCGTACCGGGCAATCCGATGCCGGCGGTGGGGCGGCCCCGTACGCCGCTCCCCCGACCCAAGCCGCTCCGGGGCGAGGACACCCCGGAGGAGCTGCTGGCGGCGGTGGCCCGGGCGGAGGGCCGGCAGCGTGACCCGTGGCCGGAGCGCGACCTGGCGGTGCTGGCGCTGGCGTTGTGCGCCGGGTTGCGCCTGTCGGAACTGCTGGCGCTGCGGGTGTCGTCGGTGGCGGGGCGCGACGGCGAGCGGCGGGTGGACGTGGCGGGCAAGGGCGGGCGGCCGCGTACGGTGCCGATCGAGGATGCCGTGGACCGGGTGCTCACGGGTTATCTGGACAGCCGGCGGCTCCGGTTCGGGGCGCGCAGTGTGCGGCCGGACTCTGCGTTCCTGGTGGACCGCCAGGGTGAGGCGTTGCGGCGGGGTGGGCTGCAGTACCTGGTGGAGTCGTGTTACCGGCGGGCGGGCATCGGTGACCGGGTGCCCCGGGGCGCGCGGTTGCACGCGCTGCGGCACACGTTCGCGACGCGGTTGGCGGAGGACGGGGCGAGCGCGGCGGAGATCATGCGGTTGCTGGGGCATGCGTCGTTGGCGTCGTCGCAGACGTACATCGAGGTGACGGCGGGTCAGCAGCGGGCGGCGGTGGCGGCGAACCGTACCAATCGGGCGTTGTCGGGGTTGCTCAAGCGGTAGTGGTCAGGCCGAGTTGAGCGGCCACGTACGCCAGGTGGTGTGACGTTCCCCAAGCGATCCAATCCGTGGCGACGCCGGTCCCGGCATGGCCTGCGGCTCGCAGAGCGATCTGCTCGTCGCCCCAGGAGAAGTGCCGTCCGGCGGCCGGCCAATGGTCGGCGGACACAAGGGCCTTGCAGATGTCGTAGATGCCGATGTTGCCCTTGCCGTCGCGCGTCGTCCGGTACGTCCACCAGGTATCGCGGCCGGTGTGCCGGATGTTCGGCGCTGGTCCCCAGCCTTTGCCGCTCGTCCCCGGATGAGCGATGCAGTAGTCGGCGAATTGGACGCCGTGCTGCTGAAGTCGCTGCCACAGTTCGAAGTCCCGGCGACGGAGTGGGGTTGCCCGATGAGGCGGAACCTGCGAGAGATTCGGGGGCATGGCGCCCGACGCGACGACGACGTCCTTCCAGTGATGGCGTCGGGTCCACGCGAGGTGCTTGCGGAGCAGGGGTTCTGCCTTCGTGAGGTCCTGGTCGGAGCGCACCTCGGCGGCGTCGAGGACGACGATGCAGTCCTCGGTACGCAACTCGATCACGGCCAACACCTGAGAGAGCCGACCGTCGACTTCGGTGACGTCTGGTTCGGCGTGGCTGGCCGTGACTCGCACGACGCCGCCTCCGTGCATGGCGGCGGCGCTACGCACGTCCGCAAGTTGTTGGGTTGTGTCCTGCAGGTGCACGACGGGCAGCGCTGAGATTCTCCAGGCTTCCAGGTCGACGGCGATGTCGTGGAGTGGTCGGCGAGTACCGGTCATCGGTTCTGGAAGGTGCTGCACATCGACAGCGACGACCATGCCGGGAGGAAGTGTTCGCTTTACACGTTCGATGAACTTGCGGGCGTCTTCGATCGGTCCCTTGTCAGGCACGACTTCGAAGATCGGGACGATGTGTGGCGCGAGTTCGCCAGCGAGGTTGTCGATGGCCTGGAACTCAGCTTTTCGGCCTTTGAGGATCGGATAGTAGCCCGCCATGGCATCGCCCCACACGATTCGACGACAGTCACTTGTATCGATGTTGCACGTTCTGTGCCCGATCTACAACCGTGCGTATCCAGAATGGGTGAGTCAATGCGCTGCCGGGCTGGCAGGATCGGGCGGATGCGGGTGGGTGCGGCGCGGGCGGTGGCGGCCGGGTGGGTACGGGAGCGGATGCGCGTCGATCCGGCGATCGAGGGGGCGTTGTTCAGCGGGTCGACTGTGGGGTTGCCGGACGACGCGTTGTTGCCGCCGTGGTCGGACGTGGACGTGTTGCTGGTGCGCCGGGAGCCCGGTGCGAAGGTGGGCAAGTTCGTGTATCGGGGGGTGCTGCTGGAGGTCAGCACGATCACGTGGGCGGAGTTGGGCGGCCCGGAGGATGTGCTGGGGTCGTGGGTGTTCGCGCCGATGTTGCGTACCGATGGGGTGATCGCGGATCCGTCGGGCCGGTTAGGCGCGGTGCGGGAGCGGGTGGCGGCGGCGTTCGCGGATCCGGTGTGGGTGCGGGCGCGGTGTGCGGGTGTGCGGCGGCGGATCGAGGCCGGGTTGCGGGCGGTCGACGCCGAGCGGCCAACCGCGGAGCAGGTGTTGGCGTGGGTGTTCCCGACGTCGTTGCTGGCGGTGTGGCCGGCGGTGGCGGGGCTGGTGGATCCGACGGTGCGGCGGCGGTACGTGCGGGCGGAGCGCGTGTTGTCGCGGTTCGGGTTCGCCGATCGGTATCCGGGGTTGCTGGACACGCTCGACGGCGGCGGGGTGGGGTTGGATCCGGCGCGGGTGCGGGCGCATCTGGCCGGGTTGGCGGTGGTGTTCGACGAGGTGGCGCGGTTGCCGCGGGAGGGGTTCGCGTTCGGGGCGGATCTGGGTGCGGCGGGGCGTCCGGTGGTGTTCGACGGTGCGGTTGAGCTGATCGGGGCGGGCCGGCATCGGGAGGCGATGTTCTGGATGCTGGTGACGTACGCGCGGTGTCATGTGGTGTTGGGCACGGTGGCACCGGAGCGGGAGCGGGCGTTGCGGCCGGCGTTCCAGGCGGTGCTGGCGGATCTGGGTGTGGCGTCGGCGGCGGATCGGCGGCGGCGGGCGGACGGTCTGCTGGCGGCGTTGCCGGGGTGGCAGGCGGTGGTGGATGCGGTGGCGGCGGAGGCTGTGGCAGGCTGAGGGGGAACGCGACTGGCGGCACGGGGATGGGTGAACCATCGGGGAGCTCGTCGTGGGGGTCGACCGCCTGGGCCCCTGCGGGCGAGGTGTCGTATGTCTTCTGCGCGGTTGTTGCCGGGTGCTCCGGTGGCGGAGCGGGTGTTGTCGGAGGTCGCCGCGTCGGTGGCCGAGTTGCGTGCGGCGGGGGTGACGCCGGCGCTGGCGACGGTGCTGGTGGGTGACGACGACGCGAGCGCGGGTTATATCCGGATCAAGCAACGCCAGGCGGCGGAGTTGGGTTTCGTGTCGCCGCACGTGCATCTGCCGGCGTCGGCGTCGCAGGCGGATCTGCATGCGGTGCTGGCGGATTTCAACGCGGACGCCACGGTCCACGGGGTGCTGGTGCAGTATCCGATCCCGGGTCATCTGGACTACGACCGGGCGTTGGCGGTGCTGGATCCGGACAAGGACGTGGACGGGATGCATCCGGTGAACATGGGCCGGCTGGCGTTGGGGTTGCCGGGTCCGTTGCCGTGTACGCCGGCGGGGATCGAGGCGTTGCTGGCGTTTCACGGTGTGCCGGTGGCGGGGCGGGAGGTGGTGATCCTGGGCCGGGGTGCGACGTTGGGTCGGCCGCTTGCGATGTTGCTGGCGCAGAAGCGGCCGACGGCGAACGCTGCGGTGACTGTGGTGCACACGGGGGTGGCGGACTGGCCGCGGTACACGCGGCGGGCGGAGATCCTGATCGCGGCGGCGGGGGTGCCGGGGATCGTGCGGCCGGAGCATGTGCGTCCGGGTGCGGTGGTGGTCGGTGGTGGGGTGCGGTACGAGGGGCGGCGGTTGTTGCCGGACGTGGACGAGTCGTGTGCCGAGGTGGCGGGTGCGATCACGCCGCGTGTGGGCGGGGTGGGTCCGACGACTGTGGCGATGTTGTTCCGTAATGCGGTGGAGGCGGCGCGGCGGCAGGCCGGGCTGGGTTGAGCGTCAGCCGAGGTCGACGACGAGGGGCCGGTGGTCGGAGATGGTGGCCAGCGGTGTGTGGACGGCGGTGACGGGTGGGAGCCGGTCGAGGGCGTGCCGGTCGGCGAGGATGTGGTCGAGTTGGACGCGGGGTTGCCCGGCCGGGTAGGTGGGGCGGCGGGCGAGGGGTCGCCAGCGGGTGAGCGCGGCGGCGGGTCCGGCGGGCAGGTTGAGGTCGCCGAGCAGGATCCGGGGTGCGGGCAGGGTGCGCAGGGCGCGGATGACGCGGCGTAGTTGCCAGATGTTCCAGCCGGGGACGAAGGACAGGTGGGTGGCGGCGACGGTGAGGGGGCCGTGGGGGGTGTCGAGGACGGCGGCGAGCACGACGCGGGGTTCGTCGCGGAGCAGGATGAGGCCGCCGCCGGGTCCGGGTGCGTAGATGGGTGAGCGGACGGGGGCGGCGCGTAGGCGGGTGACCTGCCAGGAGCGGACGGGGTGGCGGCTGATCAGGCCGATGCCGTAGAGGGGTTCGCCGTGGCCGTCGTCGTCGTGGGTGAGGGGGCGGAACTGTTCGCCGGGGGTGCCGACGACGGCGGCGGCGAAGCGGTGGTGGTCGGCGTGCAGGGCGCGGGCGGCCAGGGCGGTGAGGTCGAGTTTGCCGCTGCGGGTCTGGTCGCGGTCGACTTCCTGGAGGGCGAGGACGTCGGCGTCGAGGGCGGTGACGGCGGCGGTGAGCCGGTCGGGGTTGACGAGTCCGTCGGTGAGGGATCGGCCGTGCAGCAGGTTGAAGGTGGCCAGGCGCACCTGGACACCCTACGTCGTCGTGGCAGTCTTGCCGGGTGCTGAGACTGTTGTGCTGTTCGATGCTGGTGTTCGTGGCGGTGGGGTCGGTGGGGGTGTGGTTGCGGCGTCGTCGGGGCCGGTGAGGCTTGCCACAGGTGGCGTTGTCGCTGGTGGCGGGGTGGGCAGAATGCGGCGGTGGATGCCCTGTCGTTGACGACGTTGCTGACCGCTGCCCTTGTCGCGGGGTGGGTGGACGCGGTGGTGGGTGGCGGTGGTCTGTTGTTGTTGCCGGCGTTGCTGGTGGCGGCGCCGGGTGTGCCGGTGGCGACGGCGTTGGGCACGAACAAGCTGGCGGCGATTTTCGGTACGTCGACGGCGGCGGTGACGTATGCGCGGCGGACGAAGCTGGACTGGGGTGTGGCGGGTCCGGCGGCGGGGTTGGCGGTGCTGACGGCGGGGTTGGGTGCGGCGCTTGCGGGTGCGGTGCCGGGTGGCGCGTACCGGCCGGTGGTGCTTGTGGTGCTGGTGGCGGTGGCGGTGTTCGTGATGGCGCGGCCGTCGCTGGGTGTGGTGTCGTCGCCGCGGCGCACGCCGGGGCGGGTGGTGGTGGCGGTGGCGGTGGCCGGGTTGGGCATCGCCCTGTACGACGGGTTGATCGGGCCGGGTACGGGCACGTTTCTGGTGTTGGCGTTCACGGCGATTCTGGGTTCGGATTTCGTGCACGCGTCGGCGATGGCGAAGGTGGTGAACGCGGGTACGAATCTGGGTGCGCTTGTGGTGTTCGGGTTGACGGGGCACGTGTGGTGGGCGTTGGGTGCGGCGATGGCGGTGTGCAACGTGGTGGGGGCGGCGGTGGGCGCGCGGATGGCGTTGCGGCGGGGTGCGGGGTTCGTGCGGGTGGTGCTGCTGGTGGTGGTGCTGGCGTTGGTGGCCCGGTTGGGTTACGACCAGTGGTTGGCGGGCTGATCGCGGTGGCGGTGCGGGCGGAGCACGATCGGGCGGTGCTGGCGGGTCTGCTGGGCCGGGATCCGGTGTTGCACGCGTACCAGTTGGGTGATCTGGACGATTTCTTCTGGCCGTACACGTCGTGGTTCCGGCGTGGCGACCAGGTGGTGCTGCTGTATCACGGGGTGGAGTTGCCGACGTTGCTGGCGTTCGCGGCGCCGGATCGGGTGCCGGAGTTGGCGGGGTTGCTGGCGGAGGCGGCGCCGGTGTTGCCGGCGCGGATGTGGGCGCACCTGTCCCCCGGTCTGGAGGCGGCTGTGGGCCGCTGGTTCGTGGTGTCGGAGGCGGCGGCGCATCACCGGATGGCGTTGACGGATCCGGGTCGGTTGGCGGCGGTGCCGGCGGTGGGTGAGCCGTTGGGGCCGGCGGACGCGGCGGAGCTTTCCGGGTTGTACGCGGTGGCGTATCCGGGAAACTGGTTCGATCCGCGGATGCTGGACACGGGCCAGTACGTGGGCGTGCGGGAGGGCGGCCGGCTGGTGGCGGTGGCGGGGGTGCACGTGTTCTCGCCGCGGTGGCGGGTGGCGGCGTTGGGGAACGTGACGACGCATCCGGACGTGCGGGGTCGGGGTCTGGGCGCGGGGGTGGTGGCGGCGTTGTGCGCGCGGCTGCGCACGTCGGTGGATCATGTGACGCTCAACGTGCGGGCGGACAACGCGGCGGCGGTGCGGCTGTACGAGCGGTTGGGGTTCTCCCGGGTGGCCGGGTTCACCGAGTGCGCGTTGACGTCAGCGGCCGCGGCTGGGTGAGTCGAATCGGCCGGCGCGGATCTCGCGCAGGGCCCGGCGGCGGGTGTCGCCGCGCAGGGTGTCGACGTAGAGGCGTCCGCGCAGGTGGTCGGTCTCGTGTTGCAGGGCGCGGGCGAGGAAGCCGCTGCCGGTGATGGTGAGGGGTTCGCCGTGCTGGTCGTAGCCGTGGGCGGTGGCGTGCAGGGCGCGGGGGGTCGGGAAGTACAGGCCGGGGATGGACAGGCAGCCCTCGTCGTCGTCCTGGAGTTCGTCGGACAGTTCCAACGTGGGGTTGATCATGTGGCCGCGCCGGCCGTCGGCGTCGTAGACGAACACCTGGGCGTTGACGCCGATCTGGGGCGCGGCGACGCCGGCGCGTCCGGGTGCGCCGAGCAGGGTGTCCATCAGGTCGGTGACGAGGGCGCGCAGTTCGGCGTCGAAGCTGGTGACGGGTTCGCTGGGGGTGCGCAGCACGGGGTCGCCGATGATCCGGATCGGGCGCATAGTCATGTCCGGAAGGCTATCCGTTGCTTACCGCTGCGCGGGGGGGCACCCGCCGGGGCGGCGACGCTCGTAGGGTGTGCGGACACCGACGCTGGGAGGCCGCCGCATGTATCCGCCGATCGAGCCGTACGCCCACGGGATGCTGGACGTCGGGGACGGGCAGCGCGTGTACTGGGAGACGTGCGGCAATCCGGACGGCCGGCCGGCGCTGGTGGTGCACGGCGGCCCGGGTTCGGGCGCGGGCGCGGGGTGGCGGCGGCTGTTCGACCCGGCCGCGTACCGGATCGTGTTGTTCGACCAGCGTGGCTGTGGGCGCAGCACTCCCCTGGCGTCGGATCCGGCCACGGACCTGTCGGTGAACACCACCGGGCATCTGCTGGCCGACATGGAGGTGCTGCGCGCGCACCTGGGGATCGGCAGGTGGCTGCTGTGCGGCGCGTCGTGGGGGTCGTCGCTGGCGCTGGCGTACGCGCAGCGGCACCCGCAGCGGGTCACCGCGCTGGTGCTGTTCAGCGTGGTCGCCAACACCAGCCGGGAGATCGAGTGGTTGACCCGGGACATGGGCCGGGTGTTCCCGCAGGAGTGGGCGCGGTTCCGTGACGGGGTGCCGGAGGCCGACCGCGACGGTGACCTGTCGGCGGCGTACGCCCGGCTGCTCGACGACCCGGACCCGGCGGTGCGGGAGCGGGCGGCGCGGGACTGGTGCGACTGGGAGGACGTGCACGTGTCCCTCGCGGGCGGGTACGCGCCGGATCCGCGGTTCGCCGATCCGGTGTTCCGGTACGGGTTCGCCCGGCTGGTGACGCACTACTTCGCGAACCGGGGTTTCCAGCCGGACGGGCAGGTGCTGCGCGACGCGGGCCGCCTGGCGGGGATTCCGGGGGTGCTGGTGCAGGGCCGGCTGGATGTCAGCGGCCCGCCGGACATCGCGTGGCTGCTGACCCGGGACTGGCCTGATGCGCGGCTGGAGATCGTGGAGTCCGGCGGGCACGGCGGCGGGCACGGCATCAGCGAGCGGGTGGTCGCCGCCCTGGACGCCTTCGCCGCCGGCCGGTAACCGCCGCGCACGGCCGCTACCGGCCGGCGGAGCCGCCGCGAGCGGGCCGGCCCGTCAGCCGGCGAGCAGGGCGCGGATCGGGGCGGCTTTGGCGGCGGCCTCGGCGACCTCGGCGGCCGGGTCGCTGTCCCAGGTGATGCCGCCGCCGGCCCACAGGTGCAGCAGGTCGCCGTCGGCGGCGGCGGCGGCGGTGCGGATGGTCAGGCCCAGGTCGAGGCGGTCGGGTCCGACCCAGCCGAGCGCGCCCATGCTCGCGCCGCGTCCGACCGGCTCCAGCGCGGCGATCTGCGCCAGCGCGGCGCGTTTGGGCGCGCCGGTGACCGAGCCGCCGGGGCAGACCGCGCGCAGCAGGTCGGCCAGGCCGAGGCCGTCGGCGGGCGCCGCGGACACCGTGGACTCCGCCTGCCACAGGTCACACCAGCGGCGTACGGCGAACAGCTCGTCGACGCGCACCGAGCCGGTGCGGGCGACGCGGGCCAGGTCGTTGCGTTCCAGGTCGACGATCATGACGTGTTCGGCGCGTTCCTTGGCGGAGGCGAGCAGCTCGCGGCGGCCGGCGGGGGTGGCCGGGCGGGTGCCCTTGATGGGGCGGGTGACCAGGCGGCCGTGTTCGACGGCGATGAGGGTTTCCGGGGAGGCGCAGCCGAGCGCCCAGCCGGGGCCGTGCAGGGTGCCGCCGTAGCGGGCGCCGGGCAGCGCGGCGAGGCGGGCCAGCGCCGGCCGGGGGTCGCCGGTGTACGGGGCGGCGGCGTGGCCGACGAGGTTGGTCTGGTAGACGTCGCCGCGGGCGATGGCGGCGCGGACCGCGTCGACGGCGGCGGCGTGCGCGGCCGGGGTCCAGCTGTCGCGCCATGGTCCGAGCCGCCACCCGCCGGCGTGGGCCGGTGGCGGGGTCGGCGTGGGCCGGTCGGTGTGGTGGTAGACGACCACGACCAGGTCGGGCAGCGTCGGCGCGGGGCTCGGCGCGCCGGGCGACACGCCGAGGGTGTACGCGCCGGCGGCGGCGGACAGGTAGAGCGCCGCGCCGCAGACCGCGTCGTCGGGGTCGTGGCGGCCGGGGCGGGTGAGGTCGTCGCGGGTGACGCCGTGCGCGGCGAGGAAGCGTTGTGCCAGGTCAGCGGGGTCGCCGCCGTCGGTGGCGGACCAGTGCAGGCGGGCCGTCTCGACCAGTCGGCGACGGCATCCGGGCGGGGCGCCTGGGGTATCGACCTCCACCTGTGGGAGCGCTTCCACAACGTCTGGCCCGTTACGGGTCATCCGTTCAGCCCATTCTCGGTGAACAAGACGCATCCTTGCTCGTTGCCGCTCAGTTTTCCTTGGTACTGTGCGTCACTGGTCATGTGAACCATGACACAGTGCCCCCACAGTCCGGAGAACCCGATGTGTCAGCACCAGCCCACCTGCCCCTCCGCCGACGCGACCGACCGCGAGGCCGCCCGCGTCCTCGCCTGCTTCCCTGAGCAGGGCTGGAGCCTGCTCTGCAACGGTGTCATCGTCTTCGAGGACACCGGTGAGCTGCTCCCCGACGGACGCACCATCGCCCCGCACCGGGGTCCGGCCCGTCACGCTCTCGTGGCCTGAGCCATCACGCAGCGTCAGTGAGCGTACGCGCCGGTCATGACCGGCCGGCGCGCCGGCCGGGGCGGCGAGAGCCCACCGCCCCGGCGTTCGCCGCTCAGTCCTCGAACGCCTCCGGCGCGGGGCACGAGCAGACCAGGTTCCGGTCGCCGTACGCGCCGTCGACGCGCCGCACCGGAGGCCAGTAGCGGCCCGCCCGGTCCACGCCCGCCGGGTAGGCGCCCACCGACCGCGGGTACGGATGCGGCCACTCGTCGGCCGACACCATCGCCGCGGTGTGCGGCGCGTTGGACAGCGGGTTGTCCCCCGCCGGCCACTCCCCCGAGCCGACCTTGTCGATCTCCGCCCGGATCGCGATCATCGCGTCGCAGAAGCGGTCCAGCTCGGCCAGGTCCTCACTCTCGGTCGGCTCCACCATCAGCGTCCCGGCCACCGGGAACGACATCGTCGGCGCGTGGAAGCCGTAGTCGATCAGCCGCTTCGCCACGTCGTCGACGCTCACGCCGGTGGCCTTGGTCAGCGGACGCAGGTCCAGGATGCACTCGTGCGCGACCAGGCCCTTGTTGCCGGCGTACAGCACCGGGAAGTGGTTACGCAGCCGCGCCGCCACGTAGTTCGCGGCCAGGACGGCCACGCCGGTGGCGCGGGCCAGCCCGTCGGCGCCCATCATCCGCAGGTACGCCCACGGGATCGGCAGGATCCCCGCCGACCCGTGGTTGGCCGCCGAGATCGCCGGCCGCCCGTCGGCGCGGGCGCCGAGGGGGTCGCCGGGCAGGAACGGCGCCAGGTGCGAACGCACCGCCACCGGCCCGACGCCGGGGCCGCCGCCGCCGTGCGGAATGCAGAACGTCTTGTGCAGGTTCAGGTGCGACACGTCCGCGCCGAACCGGCCCGGCTTGGCGAACCCGACCAGCGCGTTGAGGTTCGCGCCGTCGACGTACACCTGACCGCCGGCGTCGTGGACCTTCGCGCACAACTGCGCGATGCCGGTCTCGTACACGCCGTGCGTCGACGGGTACGTCACCATGATCGCGGCGAGCGCGTCCCGGTGCTTGTCGATCTTCGCGTCGAGGTCGACCAGGTCGACGTTGCCGTCGGCGTCGCAGCCGACCACCACGACCCGCATGCCGGCCATCACGGCGGACGCGGCGTTGGTGCCGTGCGCCGACGACGGGATCAGGCACACGTCGCGGTGGGCCTCGCCGCGCTCGCGGTGGTAGCCGCGGATCGCCAGCAGCCCGGCCAGCTCACCCTGCGACCCGGCGTTGGGTTGCACGCTGACCGCGTCGTAGCCGGTGACCTCGGCCAGCCAGCTCTCCAGCTGCGCGATCAGCTCCCGGTACCCGGTGGTCTGCGCGTTCGGCGCGAACGGGTGCAGGTGCGCGAACTCCGGCCAGGTGATCGGTTCCATCTCGGTGGTGGCGTTGAGCTTCATCGTGCACGACCCCAGCGGGATCATGCCGCGGTCCAGCGCGTAGTCGAAGTCGGCCAGGCGGCGCAGGTAGCGCAGCATCGCCGTCTCCGAGTGGTGGCTGTGGAACACCGGGTGGGTGAGGAACTCCGACGTGCGGGCCAGCCCGCCGGGCAGGGCCGCGTCCACCTCGCCGTCGAACCCGTCGACGCCGAACGCCGCCCACACCGCCTGCAGGTGCGCGGGCGTGGTGGTCTCGTCGCAGGAGATGCCGACCCGGTCGGCGTCGACCAGCCGCAGGTTCACGTTGCGCGCCGCGGCGGCGGCCACCACGTCGGCGGCCCGGCCCGGCACGGTCGCGGTGACGGTGTCGAAGAACGCGACGTCCGCGACCTGAACGCCGCCGGCGCGCAGCCCGGCCGCGAGCCGCGCCGCCGCCTCGTGGGTACGCCGGGCGATGGCGCGCAGCCCGTCCGGGCCGTGGTAGACGGCGTACATGCCGGCCATCACGGCGAGGAGCACCTGCGCGGTGCAGATGTTGCTGGTCGCCTTCTCCCGCCGGATGTGCTGCTCGCGGGTCTGCAACGCCAGCCGGTACGCCGGGTTGCCGTCGGCGTCGCGGGACACCCCGACCAGGCGGCCGGGCAGCATCCGCTCCAGCCCGGAGCGCACCGCCAGGTAGCCGGCGTGCGGGCCGCCGAAGCCCATCGGCACACCGAACCGCTGGGTGGTGCCGGCGGCGATGTCGGCGCCGATCTCGCCCGGCGGGCGCAGCAGCGTCAACGCCAGCAGATCCGCGGCGACCGTCACCAGCGCGCCCACGCCGTGCGCCGCGTCGACCAGTGCCCGGTCGTCGCGGACCGCGCCGGACGCGCCCGGGTACTGCAGGTGCAGGCCGAAGAACTCCGCCGGCAGCTCGTCGCGCTCCACGTCGATCACCCGCACGTCGATGCCGAGGGGCTCGGCGCGGCTGGTGATCACCGCGACGGTCTGCGGCAGCGCGTCGGCGTCGACCACGTACACCGGGCTCTTGCTCTTGGACGCGCGGCGCGCGAGGGTCATCGCCTCGGCCGCGGCGGTGCCCTCGTCGAGCATCGAGGCGTTCGCGGTGGCCAGACCGGTCAGGTCGGTGACCATGGTCTGGAAGTTCAGCAGCGCCTCCAGCCGGCCCTGGCTGATCTCCGGCTGGTACGGCGTGTACGCGGTGTACCAGGCGGGGTTCTCCAGCACGTTGCGGCGGATCACCGCCGGGGTGTGCGTGCCGTGGTAACCCAGACCGATCATGGACACGGCGACGGTGTTGCGGGACGCGAGGGCGCGCAGCTCGGCGATCGCCTCCCGCTCACTGGCCGGGGCGGGCAGGTCCAGGGTGCCGTGCCAGCGGATCACCTCGGGGATCGCGGCGTCCATCAGCTCGTCGACGGAGCCGTAACCGACGGCCTCCAGCATCCGGCGCTCGTCGGCCGGGCCGGGGCCGATGTGCCGGTCGGCGAACTGCTCTGCGGTCATGCGCTGCGCTCCTTGGGGGGCGAGGTCGACGGGTCGGCCTCCCCCTGAGTCGCGCTGACGCGCTCCACAGCGCCTGCCCACGTGGTCCTTTTGCCTGAGAGGTTCCGGGGAGAATCTGCCCCTTCGGCGCCGCCGGGATCGGCGGTCTCTCCCACGTGGGTGGTACCGGCACCCCCAACGCTACCAGCGGGCGTGTTTCCGGCTCATGTCCCGGGGTTGTCGATCACACCGGCGCCGGGGCCGCCGCGCACCGGTCCGCCAGCGCGCGCAGGGTGGCGCCCAGCGGCGCGTCCAGGCGCAGCGCCGCGTAGGTGTCGCCGCGGGTGACGCCCTGGTTGACGATCGCCACCGGGATGCCGTGGCGGGCCGCGCGCAGCACGAACCGCCGCCCCGACATCACCGTCAACGACGACCCCAGCACCAGCAGCGCCCGGGCCCCCTCCACCAGGGCGAAACAGTCGGCCACCCGCGGCGCGGGCACCGTCTCGCCGAAGAACACCACGTCCGGTTTCAGCATGCCGGTGCCGCACAGCGCGCAGTCGACCGTGCGGAACCCGGTCACCGCCTCGTCCGGCAGGTCCACGTCGCCGTCGGGGTTGACGTGCGCCACCCGCGCGTCGAAACCCGGGTTCGCCTCCGACAGGCGCCGGTGCAGCTCCTCGCGGCCGGTGGCGTTGCCGCAGTCCAGGCACGTCACCTCGTCGAGGCGGCCGTGCAGTTCGATCACGCCGGTGGCGCCGGCGGCGGTGTGCAGCCCGTCGACGTTCTGGGTGATGATGCCGCCGAGCAGCCCGGCCGCCTGCAGCCGCGCCACCGCCCGGTGCCCCTCGTTCGGGGCGGCCCGCGCGATGGTCTGCCAGCCCAGGTGGCTGCGCGCCCAGTACCGCCGCCGCGCCAGCGGATCCCGGGTGAACTCCTGGTACGTCATCGGGGTGTGCCGGCGGGACGCGCCGCTGGGCCCCCGGTAGTCCGGAATGCCCGACTCGGTGGACAGGCCCGCGCCGCTGAGCACCACCACGTCCCCGGCGGCCACCAGCCGCGCCAACGCCTCGAACGCCTCACTCACCCGTCCATGGTCCCTCGCCGGACCCGCACCTCCCACCCGGACGCCCGGCGGGGCGCGCCCGGCCGGGCTACGTTGATCGCATGCGCGTCGTCATCGCCGGAGGGCACGGAAAGATCGCCAAACTGCTGGAGCGGGAACTGGCCGGACGCGCAGACACCGCGCTCGGGCTCATCCGCAACCCCGACCACGCCGCCGCGCTACGCGCCGCCGGCGCCGAACCGGTCCTCTGCGACCTGGAACACACCGACGTCGACACCCTCGCCGCCCACCTGGCCGGCGCCGACGCCGTCGTGTTCGCCGCCGGCGCCGGACCCGGCAGCGGCGCCGCCCGCAAGGACACCGTCGACCGCGGCGCCGCAGTGCTGCTCGCCGACGCCGCCGCACAAGCCGGCGTACGCCGCTACCTGCTGGTCTCCTCCATGGGCGTGGACGACGCACCCGCCGACGGCACCGACGACGTGTGGGCGGCGTACCTGCGGGCCAAGAAAGCCGCCGAGGACGACATCACCGGCCGGGACCTCGACGTGACGGTGCTGCGGCCCGGCCGGCTCACCGACGACGAACCCGAAGGCCGCATCACGCTGGCCCGGCACGTCACCGGCGGCGCGATCAGCCGCGCCGACGTCGCCCGGGTCCTGCTGGCCCTGCTCTACGCCCCCGGCACCGCCGGGCACACCCTCGAACTGGTCGGCGGCGACACCCCCATCGCCGAAGCGATCACCGCCGTCACCACCTGAGCCGCACCGCCCGGCCCGCCGCACCGCAGGCCGGGCGGCACGGTCACCGCTGATGCCGGGGCAACGCCGGCTGCGGCGCGCCGCCACCAGCCGCCGGCAACTCCCGGGAGATCCGCTCCATCGTGCGCGCCAACTGCTCACTACCGTCGTCGAGATGCCGCGCCGCCGCCTGCATGTGGGAGATCATCATCTCGCCGAAGATCCGCAACGCCTCCCGCGTCGCCACCGAGTCGTCGAAGCTGCCCCCGGCGGCGCTGCGGTACTCCGCCACCGCCCGCTCGGCCTCCTGCTTCGCCTCCTCCGCCGCCGCCCGCATGTAACTCTCGTACTGGGTACGGGCGTACTCGGCCACCCGGCGCGCGTAGTCGTGCGCCTGCGCGATGATCTGCTCGGCCTCCCGCTGCGCCGCCGACAGCAGATTGACCTCCTTCGCCGCCGGCGCCGCCGGCGCCTTCTCCGCGCTCGGGATCACCCCGTGCCGGTGCAGCTCCAGATGGTCGTTGAGGCGCTCGTTCTCCGCCCGCAGGTCCCCCACCTGCGCCGCCAGCAGATCCAGCTCGTCGGCCACCTGCAACCGGAACCGGTCCACGTCCGCCGGGTCGTACCCGCGCCGGGTGAACGCCGCCGACCCGAACTCCCACCGACGCACCCGGTCCGCGGTCAGCCGCACCTGCACCGGACCCGACACGTGCTGCGAGTCATAGCTGCTGATCGGGCTCGCGCTCACCGGATCACCTCTGTTCGCGACTGCGGGGCTCGCAACCCCGGCTCACTCCTCGCGCTCACCGGATCACCTCTGTTCCCTCGGCCACCGTCCGCCAGGACGGGCCGTACCAGTGCTTGCCGAAACCCTCGTGGTGCAGCTGGCCCGGCTGGTAACCCGCCGCGGTCAGCGCCGCCACCGAATCACCGACCATCTCGTCGGACCCGCACACATACACGTGCCTCGACCGCCAGTCCCCGTCGGCCAGCACCCGGTCGGCCAGCCGCACCATCTCCCCCGGCCGCTGCGGATCCGATCCGGCCACGTACGACACCCGCAACCACGGATGCGTCGCCGCCAACTTGTCGATCGCCTCGCTGTCGTAGAACTCCGTACGCGAACGGGCCCCCACATACAGGTCGACCCGCCGCCCGGAACCCTCCGCCGCCACCTGCTCCACCAGCGCCTTCACCGGCGCCCAGCCGGTCCCGGCGGCCAACAGCAGCAGATCCGACGACCCGGCCTGCCACAACGTCAACCGCTCCCCCACCGGCGAAGCCAGATGGATCTGATCACCCGCCGCGCACCCGTACACCAGACGCGACGACACCACGCCACCCGGCGCGGCCCGCACGTGCAACTCCACCGTGCCGTCCGAACGCGGCGCGTTCGCCGGCGAGTAGTACCGCCACGACCGCACCGCCGGATGCGACACCCCGATCGACTGCCCCGGCCTGAACGGCAGCAGATACTGCGGGCGCACCGTCAGCACCGCCACGTCGAACGTGCGCTGCTCGTGCGACAGCACCTCCGCCACCCACCACGGCGGCGACTGCGACTCCGCCGCCTGCGCGCCGTCGGTCATCACCTGCGCCACCAGGCCGTACGCCGCGGTCCAGTCGGCCGCCAGCTCGTCGGTCCACGCCTCACCGCAGAAATGCCGCAACGTCGCCAGCAGCGCCTCACCGACCGCCGGATAGTGCTCCGCGCGCACCGCGAACTTCCGGTGATCCGCGCCCAGGTCCCGCAGGAACCCGACCAGCTGATCCACCTGGTCCACGTGGGACACCACATGCCCCAGGGCCGCCACCAGACGATCCCGCTGCCCGGCCATGTTCGTCGGGAACATCTGCCGGGTCTCCGGATGCGCCAGGAACAGCGTCGAATAGAAGTAGAGCGGCACCTGGTCGCCGTGCGCGGCGACCAGGGACCAGCTCTGCTTCAGCCGTGCCGCGTCCACGCTCAGGCATCCCCCGCCGACACGACCTGATCGCGGACCTGCCCGAGCACGACCTGCACGTCGGCGATCACGTCGGCCGGCACGCCCAGCTCCACCAGCGTCGCCGTCAGGTGCTCACCGACCTTCGCGTAGTGCTCACCCGGAATGTTCAACGGCTGGTGCGCCTCGGCCAGCCCACGGCCGGCGTACTCGTTCGGCCCACCGAGCACCACCGCCAGCATGAGCGCCAGGTGCCGCCGCTGCTCCACCATGTCCACCCCGGTGAAGTAGCCCGCGAGATCCGCATCGGCCAGCACCTTGTCGTAGAACAACTCCACAGCGGCCTTCACCGCCGCCGCGCCGCCGATGCGCTCGTAATGGGAGATCGGGGTGGTCTCGCTCGTCACCGTCATGCTCGGTCCTTCCACCAGGGGTCCGCGGGCAGCGCCGCGTCAGGGGCTCACCGTCCGGCGCGCGAAGTCACACAGCGTTCCACCGTGACGTCGACACGCCGACGATCGGAACGGACGATAGCGCGCCCCCCACCACGCTTCACGCCGCCCCTGTCCCGATCCCGAGAACCGTCAACTACGGACAGTCAACAACAGCCGCGAATACGATGAACACACCGCAGTCAGCCGAGCACCCCCGGTCAACCCACAGCGCGTACCGTCCCTTTCGGACATTGCGCACCGACCAGCCGCGACCTGCGGATACACCGACCGGGCCGCGCCCGACCACCGGACCGGGCCCGCCCGGGCCCCGCACAGCACACCCCGTCACCAAAACACGAATCGCGCCGCACCCTTTTCGGGCGCGGCGCGATCCCGTCAACGAGACGCGACGCAGGTCACCCGGCCCGGCGCCGCGCCCGACGCGCCGCCAGCTCGTCACCCACCGCGTCCGCCTCCGGCTCCACCGCCGGTGCAGCCGGCTCCTGCCCACCCACCGGCTCCGCCGGCAGATGCGACAACGAACCCTGGATCTCCTTGAACGCCCCACCGATCGCGATGCCGAACACGCCCTGGCCGCCCTGCAACAGGTCGACCACCTCCTCCGGCGACCGGCACTCATACACAGTCGTCCCGTCGGAAATCAACGTGATGCCCGCAAGATCATCCACCCCACGCGACCGCAACGCCTCGATCGCCTTCCGAATGTTCTGCAACGACACCCCGGCGTCCAGCAGCCGCTTCACGACCTTCAACACCACCAGGTCGCGGAACGAGTACAACCTCGACGTCCCCGAACCCGAAGCATCACGCACACTCGGCACCACAAGCGCCGTACGCGCCCAATAGTCCAACTGCCGGTAACTGATGCCCACCGCCGAACACGCGGTCACACCCCGGTAGCCGACCTCACCGTCACCGACCGACTCAGGCCCCACACCCGCCTGCTGCTCCGCACCCGGACCAGGATCCCGCGGCTCGTGCATCCGGACCAACCTCCCCGCGTCCGTGGCGGTGCCGCGCCGACTCCCCGTCACGCGCACCCCTCGACACGGCAACCCTATCGCCGCCGCCCGCACTTCACCCGCAGGAGACACCGCGACACGCCGCGCGACCGCCCGGCACCAACGACACACGGCGGCCAGCCATCACCCACAGTGACAACCACCGCCGCGCCGACCCCGGCCACCCGGCCGGGCACACCTCAACCCGCGAAGTCCTCCGGACGCACCTGATCCAGGAACTCCCGGAACTTCTCCACCTCGTCCTCCTGCTCGTCCGGAATCACGATCCCCGCCTCGCCGAGGACCTGCTCCGCACAACGAATCGGAGCGCCGACCCGCAACGCCAACGCGATCGAGTCACTCGGCCGCGCCGACACCCGCACCCCGTCACCCAGCAGCAGATCCGCGTAAAAAACGTTGTCCTTCAACTCGGTGATCTCCACCGCCCGCAACGGCGCCTGCAACGCCGCCAGCACATCCCGCAGAAGATCATGCGTCAACGGCCGGGCCGGCTTGACCCCCTGCTGCTCGTAAGCGATCGCCGTCGCCTCGACCGCGCCGATCCAGATCGGCAGATAGCGGTCCCCCTCGACCTCCCGCAGCAGGACGATCGGCTGGTTGCTCGGCAACTCCACCCGAACTCCGACCACGCTCAGCTCGCGCACCGCCGCCTCCGTGTCGTCGTCACCTTGCACCGCGCCCCTCCCTGCACGGTACACGGACCAGGACACAGGAGTCCCACACGCTACGTGCACCACGCCTCGCCGGAGGGGCTTACCCCGGCAAGCCTACGACACGCTCCCCCGACCAGATCTTTCCGCGCCACCCCACGACGAAGGGCCGGGCGTCCACGACACCCGGCCCTTCGTCGACAACCTCACCGGCCCAACGTCGACCGCAGCCCCACCCGCACCAACGCCGCGTGCAACCGCTGCGACAACGCCACCAGCTCCCGCGCCGTCTCCGCCGCACGAGCCCGCGCCGCCGGATCACTCTGCCGCGCCAACGGCGCCACAAGCTGCGCGAACAAACCAACCTCACGATCCGCCGCCGACCGGTACGCCCGCAGATGCCGAGGCTCCAACCCGTACGCCGCCAGACCCGCCACCGCACTCGCGATGATCAAAGCATCCGCGTCGTACCACCCCGGCGGATCCGACACCAGCACACCGAGCCGCTCCAACTCCGCAAGCGTCGACTCGTCCACGCCGCTACGCGAGATCAGCCCCGCCCGGTCCAGCCGCACCTCCGACGACTCGACCGAATCCACCGGCTCCCGGCCCGGCACCTCACCACCCGGACCCACAGCCACCAGATTCGGCCGCCCCCGCCCCGGCGACGGACCAGAACCGTCCCACTCGGCCAACTGCTCCCGGATCACCCGCAACGGCAGATACTGATCCCGCTGCGCGGTCAACACGAACCGCAGCCGCGCCACATCGTCCCAGCCGTACTTGCGATAACCCGCCGGCGTCCGCTGCGGCTCCACCAGGCCCTCGGCCTCCAGGAACCGCAACTTCGAGATCGTGACGTCCGGAAACTCCGGCCGCAACTGAGCCAGCACCTCGCCGATACTCATCAGCGCAGGCGCCCGCCCAGCCCCGGACGGCGTCGAAGCCGCAGGCTCGTTCACCCCCGGCCGGCCTCACCCTCCGGGCGCGGACCGGCGATGAACACCACCCGGAACTTACCGATCTGCACCTCGTCACCGTTGCTCAACGTCGCCGCCTCGACCCGCTCACGATTCACGTACGTGCCGTTCAGGCTGCCCACATCCCGCACCGTGAACGTCCCACCGTCCCGGTGGAACTCCGCGTGCCGACGCGACACCGTCACGTCGTCCAGGAAGATGTCACTGTCCGGGTGCCGCCCACTCGTCGTCACGTCGTGGTCCAACAGGAACCGGGCGCCCGCGTTCGGACCCCGGCGAACCACCAGCAACGCCATACCCGGCGGCAAAGAACCGGACATCCGGCTCGGCACCACATCGGTGTCCGGCCCCTCCAGCACTTCGTCGAGCGAACCGAGATTGAGCGTCGAAGTGACGTCGAGCGGGGGGAACTCGTCGTCTGGGCGCGTCATGGGACCACCTCACGGATCTGTTCGGTCGGCGTCAGGAAATGGCGGGTCTGGCCGCCGGGCAACACCACACCCGGCGGCTGGCTCCCCGTGCCCGGGAAGGCGCATTCCGCAACGCTCAAACTATTGGTTCTCGGTCGACTGGGCGAGCCTAGCCAGCGCCGAAATGCAGGGCAACCGGACGCGCGGAACCACGCCGCCGCCCGGAACAGCACGAACTCAGCTCTCGGTGAGCTCGCGGTACGCATCAGCGGTCAACAACCCCTCGACCGCCGCCGGATCATCCGGAGTGATCTCCACCAACCACCCCGCACCGTACGGATCCGTGTTGATCACCTCAGGGGTGTCGGCAAGCGCCTCGTTGCGCGCCGCCACCGTGCCGCTCAACGGCGCGTAGATCTCCGACACGCTCTTCGTCGACTCGATCTCGCCCAGCGACTCGCCCGCCGCCACCACCGAACCGGAATCCGGCAGCTGCACGAACACGATGTCACCCAGAGCGTCCTGCGCGAAGTGCGTGATACCGACGCGGACGACACCACCGTCACCACCGACCACCCACTCGTGCTCGGCGGTGTACCGCAGATCCTCAGGAATCACCAACTGCGTCCTTCGTCATCGGTGCACCGGAAAAACCGGCGCGGCCGCGCCCGGTCAGGAAACCGGCCGCGCGTGGTCCAGCTTGATCGGCGCGTGCAGCTGCGAAACCTCCACAACCTCACGATCCTCGGAGGTCACGTTACCGCCGCCGTCCCGCACCGATGCGACCACCCCGCCAGGAATGTTCAACGCCGTACGCATCGTCGCCGGATCCCCGATCACCATGATCGTAAACGGACCCGTCAACCGCCGCCCGTCCACCACCAGAACACCATCGGCCCCGTCCACGAAATACGTCGACGCGATGATCCGCACCGCCGAACCATCAGCGCCCTGGATCTGCATCGCCTCCGCGCCCGCACCCCGCAGCTCCTGCACCGCGTCCAGGATCCGCGTCGACGACACCGCCTTCGCCGGCCCCGAGAACCGCACCTCCAGCCCCGGACCCACCGCCGGCAACGTACCCGCCAGGATGCCCAGCTCGTCCGCCCGCCGCGTCGCCTCCTCCAGCGCCGCCTGCCGGCCCTGCTCACCCGAGCGCAACTGCCGCTGACTCTCCTCCAGGGCGTCGATGTCCTGACGCAGCCGCCGCTCCCGCGAATCCAGATCCGACGAGATCCGCACCAGATCCTCCTCCCGCGTCGCCGCGAGCGTCGGATCCGTCGACGTCGTCTTCAACTGCACCACGAGCGTGAAACCCAGCAACGCCAGCAGCACCGCGATCATCAGACCCGCCGAGGAGAACCGCCGCGACCGCGACGGCCGCGCCACCGCACCCGGCTCCGGCTCCGGCTCGGACTCCGGCACCGCCTCCCGCTCCGCCGGCTCCGACGACTCATCCGGCGCCGGCTCCACCGGCGCCAACGGGCTCAACTCGTCCGGATCGGGCGCGTCCGGGCGCGGATCCGGCTCACCCGCCGGACCCGACGGCCGCTCCGGCTCCACCGGACGCGGCCACCCCGTCCCCGTCTCCCTGTGTTCCTCACTCATCGCCACAAACCTACGCCCGGAACAGGTGCCGACGGATCGCCGCCACATTTCCGAAGATGCGCACCCCGAGCACGACCACCACACCCGTGGACAACTGACCACCCACGCCCAACTGGTCACCCAGGTACACGATCAGCCCCGCCACCAGCACGTTCGAGATGAACGACACCACGAACTGCTTGTCGTCGAAGATCCGGTCCAGCTTCGCCCGCACCCCACCGAACACCGCGTCCAACGCGGCCACCACCGCGATCGGCAGATACGGCTGCAACGCCGCCGGCACCGTGGGGTCCAGATACACCCCGAGCACCACACCGGCGAGCAACGCCAGCACCGCGATCATCGGCCACCTCCCGAGGGGCTGGAAGAACCACCCGGGCCGGACGACCCGGGACTCGACGAACCGGCAGCCCCCGAACCCGACGGACGCGGACTCGGACTGACCGAAGGCTCGGCGTAGCGTAGCCGCGGCTGCGGCGCCGCCGGCAAGGTGAGGTCGTCGACCCGCTTCACCCCGAACGACAGCCCCGTCGTCCGCGCCACCTCACGCATGAGCGCCGCCGCCCGGCTCTCGTTGAACCGGTCCCGCATCGACCGCGGCCCGATCGCCTGCACCTCGTACGGACCCGTCACCGGCCGGTAGTCCACCAGGATCGCCTCGCCCGCCGACCGGATCGTCGACGTCGCGGTCAACCGCTGGCCGTTCACCGCCACCGCCTCGGCGCCCGCCGCCCACAACGCATTGGCCACCTTCTGCAGATCCGAGTACAGCACCCGGGACGGGCCCGCGTCCCCGCTGGTCACGCCGTCCTGGTCCGCCGTCGCGTCGGCCAGCCGCACCACCACGCCGTCACCGCGCACCCGAGCCAGACCGGTGCCCGCCTCCAGCGTGCGCAACCGGGACGCCTGCGAACCGCTCAGCGCCGCGTCCCGCTGCCGGCCGACCTCCTCGCGCAACTGCTCGGCCCGCTCGGTCAACCGGTCGGTCGCCGCCTCACGCCCCTTGATCTCGGCGATCAGCCCCGCCCGCGCCGTCGCCCGGCTCGGCTCCTCCGCCATCGTCTCCCGGTACGCCACCGCGAACAGGAACCCGATCACCGCCAGGACGAGCAGGCTCACCGGGCGGCCCAGCACCTGCCGCACCCGCGACATGCCACCCGCCGCCCGGCGCGCCGCAGCGTCCCCGTACCCCGGGTCCAGCGGATTGCGGAACAGCTCGGTCAGGAAGTCCGGCGCGTACACCCGGCTCGACGGGTCGCGCTCCTTCTCCGCGTCGCCGGACGCCGGCCCGGTCACACCGCCACCTCCGCCGCGCGCCGCGCCCGCATCTGCCGTACGAGACGGCTCGCCTGCACCACGTACATCGCGCCGGCCACCCAGTAGAGGACCAGACCCCACCAGCCCAGGCCCCAGCCGATCGCGGCGGCCGCGGTGCCGATGTCCGGCACGGCGTCGGCCAGCAGCAGGATCGGGAACGCCGCCAGCAGCAGGAAGGTGGCGGTCTTGCCCACGTAGTGCACCGGCGGCGGGCCGTAGCCGTAGCGGCGCAGCACCCCGAGAGAGAGCAGCAGCAGCAACTCGCGGGCCAGCAGCGCCCCGGTGAACTGCCAGGGCACCACCTCCCGCGCGGTGAAGGCCAGCAGCGTGGCCAGGATGTAGAGCCGGTCGGCCAGCGGGTCGAGCAGCTCGCCGAGCCGGCTCACCTGCCCCAGCCGGCGGGCGATCCAGCCGTCCACCCAGTCGCTGGTGCCGCCCACGGCGAGCACCACGATGGCCGCGACGTCGGCGCGGACCACGAGGAACAGGTAGAGGAAGATCGGCACGCCGACGAGCCGGACGAAGCTGATCAGGTTGGGCAGCGTGAGGACGCGGTCTCCCACGACCGTGGCGTCCCCGGAATCCGGGTGCTCCGCTGGAGCCGGCCGACGCGACACCGAACCCTCCCTTCGCAGCACGGTCCGGCAGCCGGACGAGCGGCCGCTGGAGGGACGTGCGCGTTGCCGGCCGGTCAGACGCCGGCGCCCTCTGTGATCCCGGGCTGGGACCTCCCCCGACGCGGCCGGTGATCACCGGCCGCTCAGTTGCGCTGCCACTATATCGGGCTCCCGCGCTCCGGCCGGTGGCCGCGCTGCGTCGTTGCTCAGTGTTGTGAGGGTGGGGACCGTCACAACCGCTATGGCATCCTAGGACACTAGCTGACCATCACGGCCGTTGGTCACGATCAGCGCCGGGGTGGGACTCAGGCGGTGCGGGCGGTGGAGTCGGAGCCCGCCTGCGGCGCGACCGCCGCGGCGGCCTGACTGAACGCCACGAGCGCCAGCAGCAGCTCGTGCTGCGCACGGTTGGGCATCCGGTCGAGCACCGCCTGGACCGCACGGTGCCGGCGCTGCTGCAGGTCGCGCAGCAGCGTGTCCGCCGCCGCGGTCGGGATCAGCCGCACCTCTCGCCTGTCACGCGGGTCGGCCACCCGGCGCAGCAGGCCGACGGCCTCCAGGCGGTCACAGAGCCGGCTCGCCGACGACGGGACCACGTCCAGCAGCTCGGCCAGCCGGTTCACGTTGGTGTCGGGATGGGACACGATCAGCGACAGCACCCGCAGCTGGGTCGGCGAGACGCTGACGGTGTGCCGTGAGGTCGCGGAGTCGAGCACACCGATGAGCGCCTCGGCAGCCGACTCGATGGCCGCGGCAAGATTCGGAGGTCGCTCCACCCGCTGTCCCCTGCGATCGTCCCGCTCGTGTTCGCTCCGCCGCCCCGATCACTGCCCCGTGACGTCGTCGGACCGGCCGGAACCGCGCCAGTCCAGGCAGACGACGACCGCGTCGTCACGGAGATCCGCGTCGGCGTGGTACGCATGCAGTTCGCGCATCACCGTACCAACTGCCTCGGTCGCCGGCTGCAGCC
>NZ_JAGPXV010000699.1:0-2897 GCF_018070405.1 Micromonospora sp. D75 | reverse complement strand
CGCCAGCTCGCCGCGCTGCTCACCCCCGAGAGCGAGCGGCACTGATCCCCTGACCCACCCCCGCCCGGAGGCACAATGGTCGACCTGACAGCCCTGCTCGCGGATCTGGCCGCCGAGTCCGAACAACTCGACGCGCTCGTCGCGGACCTGCCGCCGGACGGATGGGAGCGGCCGACACCGGCCCCGGGCTGGACCGTCGCACACCAGATCGCACACCTGGCCTGGACCGACCACGTCGCCTACCTGGCGGCCACCGACGAGTCCGCGTTCTTCGCCTCGGTGATGGCCGCGCCGGACCCGTCGCGCCTGGTCGAGGACGGCGCCGAGTCCTTCCTCGCGCCCCCGCCTGCGCTGCTGGCCCGCTGGCGTTCCGGCCGGTCGGCGCTCGCCGGCGCGCTCACCGCCGTCCCGGCCGGGCAGAAGATCCCCTGGTACGGCACCAGCATGTCGCCCACCTCGATGGTGACGGCCCGGCTGATGGAGACGTGGGCGCACGGCGAGGACGTGGCAGACGCGCTGGGCGTCAGCCGTACCCCGACGCAGCGCCTGCGCCACATCGCGCACCTCGGCTTCCGTACCCTCGGGCACGGCTTCGCCGCCCACGGCCGTGCGGTGCCCACGGCGCCGGTGCGGGTGGAGCTGACCGCGCCCGCGGGCGGTGACGTGTGGGAGTTCGGGCCGGCCGACGCGGCCGACCGGGTGACCGGCCCGGCGCTCGACTTCTGCCTGCTCGTCACGCAGCGCCGACACCGCGTCGACCTGGCCCTGACCGCCACCGGACCGGTGGCCGACGAGTGGCTGGACGTGGCCCAGGCGTTCGCCGGCCCGCCCGGTGACAAGCGGGAACCGGCGAGCGGAGTTCCCTCATGAGCGTGCTGCGGATCGGGAACGCGTCGGGCTTCTACGGCGACCGTTTCGCCGCCTGGCGGGAGATGCTCGACGGCGGCGAGCTGGACGTGCTGACCGGTGACTACCTGGCCGAGCTGACCATGCTCATCCTCGGCCGGGACCGGATGCGCGACCCGTCGCTGGGCTACGCCAAGACGTTCCTGCGCCAGGCGGAGGGCGTGCTCGGCACCGCGCTGGACCGCGGCGTCACGCTGGTCACAAACGCGGGCGGCCTCAACCCGGCGGGGCTGGCCGACGCGATCCGGTCGCTCGGCGACCGGCTCGGCCTCCAGGTGCGGGTCGGGTACGTCGAGGGCGACGCGATCCAGCGGCCGGACGCGCTGACCGCCAACGCGTACCTGGGCGCGTTCGGGATCGCGGCCTGCCTGGACGCGGGCGCGGACGTGGTGGTCACCGGTCGGGTCACCGACGCCTCGCTGGCGGTCGGCCCGGCGATCGCCCGCTTCGGGTGGACCCGCGACGACCTCGACGCGCTGGCCGGGGCCACGGTGGCCGGGCACCTGATCGAGTGCGGCGCGCAGGTCACCGGCGGCAACTTCAGCTTCTTCACCGAACTTCCGGACGGCGGGCACCGGCCCGGATTCCCGATCGCCGAGCTGCACGCGGACGGCTCGTCGGTGCTCACCAAGCACGCGGGCACCGGCGGCGCGGTGACGGTCGAGACGGTCACCGCCCAGCTGCTGTACGAGGTGGGCGGCCCGGACTACCTCGGGCCGGACGTGGTGACCCGGCTCGACACGGTACGGCTGGAGCAGGAGGGCCCGGACCGGGTCCGGGTGTCCGGGGTGCGCGGCACGCCGCCGCCGGACACGCTGAAGGTGGGCGTCAACAACCTGGGCGGCTTCCGCAACTCGATGACGTTCGTGCTGTGCGGGCTGGACATCCCGGCCAAGGCGGCACTGGTCCGCGCCCAGATCGAGGAGTCGGTCGGCACGGAGGGGCTGGAGTTCACGCTGGCCCGTACCGACCACCCGGACACCGGCGACACCGAGGCGGCGAGCGCGCTGCTGCACGTACACCTGCGCGACGGAGACAAGTCGCGGGCCGGGCGGGCGTTCTCGGCGGCGGCGGTGGAGCTGGCGCTGGCCTCCTATCCGGGTTGCACGCTCACCACGCTGCCCGGTGACGCGACGCCGTACGGGGTGTTCACCGCCGACGCGATCGCGCAGGACGCGGTCGAGCATGTGGCGGTGCTGCCCTCCGGCGAGCGGGTGCCGATCCCGCCGCCGACGGTGACGAGCGGTTTGGAAGGGACCCTTGTACAACACGAGGCGTTAACAGGGGGCCCTTCCTTGCACGCCACCCGGCGGGGGCCGCTCGGTGAGCTGGTCGGCGCGCGCTCGGGCGACAAGGGCGGCGACGCCAACCTGGGCGTCTGGGCCCGCACCGACGCGACCTGGCCGTGGCTGCGCGACTGGCTGACCGTGGAACGGCTGACCGAGCTGCTGCCGGAGACGGCGTCGCTCACCGTCGAGCGGTACGAGCTGCCGAACCTGCGCGCCGTCAACTTCGTGATCCGCGGGCTGCTCGGGCAGGGCGTGGCCGCGTCCACCCGGTTCGACCCCCAGGCCAAGGCGCTCGGCGAGCTGCTGCGCTCCCGGGTGGTCGACCTTCCGACGGAGGCTCCGGCATGACCATCGTGGACACGCCGGAACGCCGGCAGCTACGCGAGCTGACCCGCTCGTTCGTGGTCCGGGAGGTGCTGCCGCACCTGTCCGACTGGGAGCGGGCCGGCGAACTGCCCCGGTCGCTGCACGAGACCGCCGCGAAGGTCGGCCTGCTCGGCATCAGCTTCCCGGAGTCGGTCGGCGGCAGCGGCGGCGACCTGCTCGACTCGATGGTGGTCACCGAGGAGATCATCCGCTCGGGCGGGTCGTCGGGGCTGATCGCCGCGCTGTTCACGCACGGCATCGCGCTGCCGCACATGGTTCAGGCTCAGGACGAGGCGCTGATCGAGAAGTACGTCCGTCCCGCGCTCGCCGGGACGA
>NZ_JAGPXV010000698.1:0-2901 GCF_018070405.1 Micromonospora sp. D75 | reverse complement strand
CCATCGCCTTGAGCACGTCGTTGAAGTTGAGTCCGGCGGCGGCCACCTCGATCTGCACCTGGCCGGGGCCGGGCGGCACGCGTGCGGAGAGCACCGGCGTCAGGCTGCCCAGGTGTCCCTGCACCGACAGCAGCCGGTAGTTGCCGTCGGCGGCGGACCGGTCGAACGGGTGCGGACGCGCCGGCGTGGCCGTGGGCGCGCGCCACGGGACCAGCCGGGGCACGTAGCGCCGGCCGCCGCGCAGCGCGACCTGCTCGCCACCGGGCCGGTGCAGCAGTTCGTCGACCAGGCCGGGAACGCCGTGCCGCCCGTCGGCCGGGTCGAGGTCGACGATCGTGGGGCGCAGCTCGGCGTGTTCCAGCGCGACCACCCGGGCCAGTCCCCAGAGGCCGCCCTGGGCCGGGTCCGGCGCGCCCGCGTCGGCGGCGACCACCTGCGCGCCCCGGGTGGCCAGCACCAGCCGGGGTGACCGGCCGCCGACCTCGGTGAGCGCCCGCACCAGATGCGTGACGGCGACCGGACCGAGCAGTTCGAGCCGGTCCAGTGGGGTGTCCGGCAGGTCGGCCGGGCTCTGCTCGGTGAGGCGCACGTCGAGGCTCCACGCGTGCAGCACTCCGGCGCACGGCTCCGGCCGGGCGGCACGCAGGTCGGTCAGGAGCGTCACGAAGTCCGCCGGCCGGGCCGGGTCGACCTCGTACCGATCCAGGGCAACCTGCCGGTAGGCGTCACCGGGTGCGACGGTCACCGTGTCCACGCCCCGGCCGGACAGCGCGGCCCGCAGGTCGCCGCCGACCGGGTCGGCGCCGGTGAGCAGCAGCCACCAGCCGCCGGTCTCCGGCGTCTGTGCCCCGTCGGTGGCCTCCTGCCAGGCCAGGTCGAGCAGCGCCTCGCCGACCGGGTCGGCCGGGCCGGAGCCGGCCAGCCGGCGCAGCCGCACGCCGGCGATCTCGCCCACCGGGTCGCCGGCCGCGTCGTAGAGCACCACCCGGGCGCCGTCGATCTCCGGGCCGTCGGTGGCGGCCCCGCCCACGGTGGCGTGCGCCCACCGGGGTACGCCCGGGCCGGCGGCGAGGGCGAAACGCTCCACCCCCACCGGCAGGTACGTCCCGTCGTCGGCGCCGGTCATGGCCGCCGCCAGCACCTGCAGGCAGCTGTCCAGCAGGGCGGGGTGCACCAGGTACGGCTCCCGGTCGCCGGTCAGCTCGGCCGGGTCGCGCAGTTCGGCGACCGCCTCGCGCTCGCCCTGCCAGAGCGCGGCGACGCCCTGGAAGGCGGGGCCGTAGCGCAGGCCGGACCGGGCCAGCCGGGCGTAGTGCTCGGCGCTGTCCCGCTGCTCGCCGCAGCGCGAGCGGACCGTGGTCAGCGGCTCGACGGCGCCGGCCGGGAACGGCTGCGCGGCGCCGTACCGGCCGTGCGCCACCTCGTTCCAGGCGTCGTCCGGTCCGCGGCTGTAGATCCGCAGCGTGCCGCCGGTGGCGGTCTCCGGGAGCAGGACGAGTTGGACGGTGTCCGCCTCGGCCAACTCCTCGACGAGGGTGACCCGGGTCAGTTCGATCCGCTCGACCACCGCGGCCGGATCGTCGAGGAGCCGCCGGGTCGCCGCCAGCGCCGCGTCGAGAAGCAGGCTGGCCGGCAGCACCGGGCTGTCCTCGACGACGTGGTCCCGCAGGTAGCCGAACCCGGCCAGGTCGAGCCGGACGCCTAAGTGGTGACCGCCCGGATCGGCGGCGCACCGGACGTACGTCTCCAGCACCGGGTGCCCGCGGTGGGCGGTGCGCCGCGTCCGGGGGTACTCGTCGGTGATCCAGTGCCGCTCCCGCTGCCACGGGTACGCCGGCAGCGCGGCCATCGGCACGACCGGCCCGTACATCCGGCGCCAGTCGACCGGGCAGCCGGCGGTCCAGAGGCGGCCCAGCTCACCGAGGACCGTGGCCCGGCTCGGCTCGTCGCGCCGCAGCGAGGCGACGACGACGCCGTCACGCTGCTGGCGGGCGATGCGTTCGGTGACCGGGCCGCCGAGCATGGGATGCGGGGAGATCTCCACGAACACGTCGTGCCCGGCGTCGACCAGGCGGGTGACGGCGGTGTCGAACAGCACCGGCCGGCGCAGGTTGTCGGCCCAGTACGCGGCGTCGAGCGCGGCGCCGTCGATCGGCCCGGCGGTGACCGTGGAGAGCATCGGCACGGCGGCGGGACCCGGGGTGAGCCCGTCGAGCAGCGCGCCGAGCTCGGCGCGCAGCGGCTCCATCTGTGGGCTGTGCGAGGCGTAGTCGACCGATTCGAGCATCCGGCAGAACGTCCCCTCGGCCGTCAGCGTCTCGGCGAGGGCGGCCAGAGCCGCGCCGTCGCCGGAGAGCACAGTGGACTCCGGTCCGTTGGTGGCGGCGACCGAGACGGCGCCCGGCCGCCGCTCGGCGAGCAACTGCTCGGTCCGGTCGAGCGGGAGGCCGAGCACCGCCATCCGCCCGTTGCCGATGGCGGCGCGGATGACCCGGCCCCGCTGGCGGGCGACCCGCATCGCGTCGGCGATGCCGAGCGCGCCCGCGACCTGGGCGGCGGCCACCTCGCCGACGCTGTGCCCGACCACGGCGGCCGGCTCGACGCCCCAGGAGCGCCAGAGCGCGGCCAGGGCGATCTGCACGGCGGTCAGCGCGGGCTGGGCGACCGCCGGGTCGTCCAGCAGACTCGCGTCGTCCCGGCCGGTGACCAGGTCGAGCAGGGAGAAGTCGACGTACTGCCGCAGCGCCCGGTCGCACTGCGCGAACGTGTCGCGGAACGCCGGCTCGGCGAGCAGGTCCTCGGTGATCGGCCACCATCGGGGCCCCTGGCCGGAGAACACGAAGACGGGCTTCGGGCGCCGGGAGACGCGCCGGGCGCCCCACGACAGCCCGGGCCGTTCCG
>NZ_JAGPXV010000697.1:0-2914 GCF_018070405.1 Micromonospora sp. D75 | reverse complement strand
ACTCGCTGCTCAGCACCCGGATGGTGGCCCGGGTCCGGGAGGCGTTCGGCGTGGACGTGCCGTTGCACAAGGTCTTCACCGACCCGACGGTCGCCGGGCTCACCCGCGCGCTGACCGCCGACCCCGCGCAGCGGACCGTCGTGGAGAAGACCGCCGAGCTGCTGATCCGGCTCAGCGACCTGTCCGACGACGAGGTGCAGCAGGCACTCGACCGTGCCGACGGAAGGACGCAGGCATGAGCACCAGGCGGTTCGCCCTGTCCGCGCAGCGGCTCGCGTTGCTGGGCAACCTGCTCCAGGAGGAGGGCATCGACCGCGCCCCGGCGCGGACCGTGCCACCGCGCGCCGACCGGGACGCCCCGGTGCCGCTGACCTTCTCGCAGAGCCGGATCTGGTTCCTGGAGCAGTTCGCGGCGCACACCTCCGCGTACGTCATCTCCACGGCGATGCGGGTGCACGGCGACTTCCGCGCGGACCTGTTCGCCGGCGCCTGCGCCGAGGTGGTCCGCCGGCACGAGTCGCTGCGGACGGTCTTCTTCGAGCGGGACGGACGGCCGTACCAGCAGGTGCGGGCCGAGCTGCCGCCGGACGTGCAGGTCGAGGACGTGCCCGGGGTGACGCCCGGGGAGGTCGACGCCGAGCTGCGCCGCCGCGAGGAGGAGCTGATCGGCCGGCCGTTCGACCTGGCCGCCGGTTCGCCGGTGCGGGTCCGGCTGCTCCGCTTCGGCCCGCAGGTGACCGGCGTGCTGCTCAACCTGCACCACCTCGTGTCCGACCGCTGGTCGATGGGGGTGCTGCTGCGCGAGCTGATCGACTGCTACCGCGCCCTGCTCACCGGCGGGCCGCACGGCCTGCCCGAGCTGCCGGTGCAGTACGCCGACTTCGCCCTCTGGCAGCAGGAGCCGGCCGCTCAGCAGGCGTGGGCGGCGGACCTGGCGTACTGGACGGGCCAGCTTGGCGGCGCGCCACCGGAGATCGGCCTGGTCGGTGACCGGCCCCGGCCGAGGGAGAAGAGCTACCGGGGTGACTCGGTGCCGGTGGAGATCCCGCCGGCCGTGGTGACCCGGCTGCGGGCGCTGTCCCGGCAGGAGAACGCCACGCTGTTCATGGTGCTCCAGGCCGCCTTCGCGGTGCTGCTGCACCGGCTCACCGGCGACGAGGAGGTGGTGGTCGGCTCGCCGGTGGCCAACCGGCGCCTGGTCGAGCTGGAGCCGCTGATCGGGCTGTTCATGAACACCGTGGCGCTGCGTACCGACCTGCGCGGCGAGCCGTCGTTCCGGGAGCTGCTGCGCCGGGTCGGCGCGGTGTGCCTGGCCGCGTACGACCACCAGGGCATCCCGTTCGAGCGGCTGGTCGAGCAGTTGCAGCCGGAACGGTCGGCGGCCGGCACCCCGGTCTTCCAGGTGCTGTTCTCGTACCAGAACGTGCCGTTCCCGTCCTGGCACGACGGGCCGCTGCGGGTCGAGCCGGTCTCGCTGGACGCCCGCAAGGCCGAGTTCGACCTGCTGCTTGACCTCTTCGAGGACGGCGACACGATCTGGGGGCGGCTGGAGTACAGCACCGACCTGTTCGACGAGGCGACCGCCCGGCGTCACGTGGGCATGTTCCACCGTCTGCTGCGGGGCCTGCTGGACGACCCGGACACGCCGATCGGCGTGCTGCCGCTCGTCGGCCCGGTCGAGCGGGACGAGCTGCTGGCGCTGGCCACCGGTCCGGCGACCGACGCCGCCCGTCCGCTGGTCGGTGACGCCTTCGCCGCGGCGGTACGCCGTGACCCGGCCGCCCCGGCGGTGCGGTTCGGCTCGCGTACGGTCGGCTTCGGCGAGCTGGACGCGCTCGTCGGCGCGCTCGCCGACCGGTTGCGGGCAGCGGGCGTGCGCCGGGGCACCCGCGTCGGCGTGCGGCTGGACCGGTGCGTGGAGCTGGTGGCCGCGCCGCTCGCCGTCTGGCGGGCCGGCGGGGTGGTCGTACCGGTGGACCCGGCGCTGCCCGCCGACCGGGCCGCAGCGCTGCTGACGGCGGCCGAGGTCGCGTTGCTGCTCACCGCGCGCCCGCAGGGCGGCGTCCCGCGCTGGTCCGGGCCGACCTGCCTGGTGGACGACCCGTCCGCCGACCCGCGCGCGGTGCGCGGCGCCGCCGTGCCCGGTGCCCTCGTGCCGGACGCCGCGGCGCCGGCCGGCGCGGGCACTGTCACCGGCGGCGACCCGGCCTACGTCACCTCTCCGCCCGACGGTGCGCCGCGCACCACGGTGCACAGCCACGCCGCGCTGCGCGACCGGCTGCGCTGGTTGTCCGAGGCGGCCGGGCTGACCGCCGCCGACCGGGTGCTCCAGCAGGCGCCCCTGGCCGCCCCGGCGGCGGTCTGGGAGCTGTACGCCCCGCTGCTGAGCGGCGCGGCCGTGGTGCTGGCCCGGCCCGGCGGAGACCGCGACGCCCGCCACCTGGTCGGCCTGATCCGGGCGGAGCGGGTCAGCGTGGCCTGCTTCCGGCCCGACCTGCTCGCCGACCTTCTCGACCAGCGCGGGGTGGAGCGCTGCGCCGCGCTGCGGCACGTTTTCTGCGGTGGGGCGCCGCTGTCCCGGGACCTGGTGGCGCGCTTCGCGGAGCGGTCGCCGGCGGCCCTGCACCACGTGCTCGTGCCGCCGGACGTGGCCGCGCCGGTCACCGCCCACCTGTGCGCCGTCGACGGCGAGCTCACCGATCCGGCCACGCCCGACGGCGGGCCCGCCGACCCGGCCACGCCCGACGGCGGGCAGCGGCAGTTGATGCCGGTCGGCCGCCCGGTGCCGGGCACCCGGGCGCACGTCCTGGACCGGGCCGGTCAGCCACTCCCGGCCGGTGTGCCGGGGGAGCTGTACGTCGGTGGCGACCCGCTTCCGGCGCCGGCCGGAGGTGTGGCGGCGCTGCTGGCGCCG
>NZ_JAGPXV010000696.1:0-2921 GCF_018070405.1 Micromonospora sp. D75 | reverse complement strand
GCGTACGACAGGCACCGGGCCGCCTACGAGCGCGTCTTCACCCGGCTCGGGCTGGACTTCACCACTGTCCACGCGATGTCCGGCGCGATGGGTGGGTCCGCGTCGGAGGAGTTCCTGGCCGCCACGCCGGTCGGTGAGGACACGTTCGTCGGCTGCACCGCCTGCGACTACGCGGCGAACACCGAGGCGGTGGTGACCCGCGCCCCGGCCGCCGGTGACCCGGACGCGCACCCGCCCGCCCAGACGCACGACACCCCGGAGACGCCCACCATCGCGGCGCTGGTCGAGCTGGCCGAGGCCCGCAAGCTGGGCGGGCGCACCGGCTGGACCGCCGCCGACACGTTGAAGAACGTGGTCCTCACCGTCCGCAGGCCCGGTGCCGAGCAGGCTGAACCGCTGGTCATCGGCCTGCCCGGCGACCGCGAGGTGGACCTGAAGCGGGTCGAGGCGGTGCTGGCCCCCGCCACGGTGGCGGTCTTCGAGGACTGGGACGCCCACCCGGAGCTGGTCCGCGGCTACATCGGGCCGCAGATCCTGGCCAAGCACGGCATCCGCTACCTGGTCGATCCCCGCGTGGTGCCCGGCACCGCCTGGCTGACCGGCGCGAACGAGCCGGGCCGGCACGCCACCGACGTGGTCTGCGGGCGCGACTTCGTACCGGACGGCACGATCGAGGCGGCCGAGGTGCGGCCCGGCGACCCCTGCCCGGCCTGCGACGCCGGTGAGCTGACCATCCGGCGGGGCATCGAGGTCGGGCACATCTTCCAGCTCGGACGCCGGTACACCGACGCGTTCGCGGTCGACGTGCTCGGCCCGGAGGGCAAGCCGGTCCGGCCCACGATGGGCTGCTACGGCATCGGCGTGTCCCGGGCGGTCGCCGCGGTGGCCGAGCAGCACCACGACGACCGGGGGCTGGTCTGGCCCGCGGCTGTCGCGCCGTGCGACGTACACCTGGTCGCCGCCGGGAAGGGGCCGCAACTCGACGCGGCGCTCGACCTCGGCGGGCGCCTCGCCGCCGCCGGCCTGCGGGTGCTGGTCGACGACCGCACGCACGTGTCCGCCGGGGTGAAGTTCACCGACGCCGAGCTGATCGGCATTCCGCGCGCCGTCGTGGTCGGCCGCCGTCTCGCCGACGGGTACGTGGAACTACGTGACCGGGCCACCGGTGAAGGGGCCGTGGTGCCGGTGGAGGACATCGTGGAGCGTCTGCGCGACGTGGTGGGCGCGACGCGCCACGACGGGGTGTAGCGAACGCGGTACCGGGTACCGCATACGGATCGACCGAGGTGTTCGGAGGCTCTCATGTACCGCGTCAGTGACGTGATGACCAGGCAGGTGATCTACCTCCCGGCGGAGACCCCGCTGGACGAGGCGGCCCGGGTGATGAAGGAGTCGGACATCGGCGACGTGGTGGTGACCGACGGCGCCACGCTCGCCGGCATGCTGACCGACCGCGACATCGTGGTGCGGGCGGTGGCCGAACGCGCCGACCCGGGCACCACCACGATCGGCTCGATCATCACCCGTGAGGTGGTCATGATCGAGCAGCACTGCACGGCGAACGAGGCGGCGGCGCTGATGCGCGAGCGCAACATCCGGCGCGTGCTGGTCTGCGACAGCGACCGCAAGCTCGTCGGCATCGTCTCCCTCGGTGACCTCGCCATGCAGCTCGACCCCCAGTCGGCGCTCAGCGACATCAGCGAGGCCGCGCCGAACGCGTGAGAGCGGGCCCGCTCGCGTGACGCGGGGCACCGCCACCGCCGTCGCATGACGGCGCGCGGCGGCGGATAGCCTCGACCCATGCCCGAGATGCCGACGAAGCTGGCCGAGATCGTGGACGAGTTCGCCGCCGCACCGCGCGACGTCGTGCTGGAGATGCTGCTGGAGTTCGCCGACGTGATCCCGCCCCTGCCCGAGGGTGTGAACCGGGAGGAGCTGGAGCAGGTCCCCGAGTGCCAGACCGCGTTCTTCCTGCGCGCCGAGGTGAACGCGAACAAGACGGTCAGCACCGTCTTCGACTGCCCGCCGGAGGCGCCCACCACCCGGGCGTTCGCCGGCATCCTCGCCGAAGGGTTGGCCGGGGCGAGCGCCGAGGAGGTGCTGGCCGTGCCGGACGATCTCTACCAGCGGATGGGCCTGGCGCAGGCGATCAGCCCGCTGCGCGTACGCGGCGGCACCGCCATCCTGGCCCGGCTCAAGCGCCAGGTCCGGGAACAGATCTCCTGACCGGCGGGTTGTCGCTGGTCATGGACATCGAGATCTACGCCGACGTGGTCTGCCCCTGGTGCTGGATCGGCAAGCGCCGACTGGAACAGGCGCTGGAGTCGTACGACGGCGAGGTGAACGTCCGGTTCCGGCCGTTCCAGCTCGACCCGACGCCGGTCACCGAGCCGAAGCCGCTGCTGGAGGCGCTCGGCGACAAGTTCGGCGGACGGGACAAGGCCGAGGGCATGGCCGCGCACGTCACCGGCGTCGCCGCGGGCGCGGGCCTGGACCTGCGGTTCGACCGGGCGGTGGCGGCGAACACGTTCGACGCGCACCGGCTGGTGCGTTTCGCCGCCGAGCGCGACCGTTCCGCCGAGATGGTCGAGCGGCTCTACCGGGCGCACTTCCACGACGGCATCGACGTCGGATCGATCGACGCGCTGGTCACGCTGGCCGGCGAGGCCGGTCTGGACGAGACCGAGGCGCGGGAGTACCTGGAGTCGAACCTGGGCCGCCGGGAGGTCGCCGCCGACCTGAGCGCCGCGCACCAGCTCGGCGTCTCCAGCGTGCCGACGTTCGTGCTGGCCGGAAAGTACGCGGTCACCGGCGCGCAGGAGACGGAGACGCTGCTCGCCGCGTTGCGCGAGGTGGCGCAGCGCGAAGCGGCAGCCTGATGTTTCACGGGGCCCAAGATCGATGCGAAAGAGGACCTAGGC
>NZ_JAGPXV010000695.1:0-2923 GCF_018070405.1 Micromonospora sp. D75 | reverse complement strand
GGAGATGTCGTACGCGTCCATCTGCGCGCCGACGGTCGCCACCAGCTCGTTCGTCTTCGCCAGCACGTACCGGTCGAGCACGTGCGTGGAGTCGGTACGGCGACGCGCGGTGTAGCCGTCGGCGTTGGCGTAGAGCGAGAAGAAGTACCAGACGTTCCACAGCGGCAGCAGCACCTGGCGCACCGCGTCCCGGATCAGCGACTCGGTGACCGCCATGTCGCCGCCGCGCAGCACCGGCGAGGACATCAGCATCCACCGCATCGCGTCCGACCCGTAGGAGTCGAACACGTGGTAGACGTCCGGGTAGTTGCGCAGGCTCTTGGACATCTTGCGGCCGTCCGAGCCGAGCAGGATGCCGTGGCTGATGCAGTTGCGGAACGCCGGCCTGTCGAACAGCGCGGTGGCCAGCACGTGCATGGTGTAGAACCAGCCGCGGGTCTGCCCGATGTACTCGACGATGAAGTCACCCGGGTAGTGGTGCTCGAACCACTCGCGGTTGGAGAACGGGTAGTGCACCTGGGCGAACGGCATCGAGCCGGACTCGAACCAGCAGTCCAGCACCTCCGGCACCCGGCGCATCATCGACTTGCCCGTCGGGTCGTCCGGGTTGGGACGGACCAGGTCGTCCACCGCCGGCCGGTGCAGGTCGGTCAGGCGTACGCCGAAGTCACGCTCGATGTCGGCCAGCGACCCGTACACGTCCACCCGCGGGTAGTTCGGGTCGTCGGAGCGCCACACCGGGATCGGCGAGCCCCAGAACCGGTTCCGGCTGATCGACCAGTCGCGGGCGTTGGCCAGCCACTTGCCGAACGAGCCGTCCTTGATGTGCCCGGGCGTCCAGTTGATCTGCTGGTTCAGCTCGACCATCCGGTCCTTGAACTTCGTCACCGCGACGAACCAGGACGACACCGCCTTGTAGACCAGCGGGGTGTCGCAGCGCCAGCAGTGCGGGTAGGAGTGGGTGTAGGTGTCCTGCCGCAGCACCACGCCCCGCTCCTTGAGTTCCCGGATCACCGGCTTGTTCACGTCGAAGACCTGCTCGCCCTGGTACGGCGGCACCAGCGCGGTGAACCGGGTGTGGTCGTCCACGGTCACGACGGTGGGGATGCCGGCGGCGTTGCAGACGTTCTGGTCGTCCTCACCGAACGCGGGGGCGAGGTGGACGATCCCGGTGCCGTCCTCGGTGGTGACGAAGTCCGCGGCGAGCACCTGGTAGGCGTTCTCCCCGGCCGGCTCGACCAGGAAGTCGAACAGCGGCGTGTAGCGACGCCCGACCAGGTCCCGGCCGTACACCGTGCCGACCTGCTCGTACCCCTCCAGCTCCTTGGCGTACGCGCCGAGGCGCGCGGCGCCGACGACGTAGCGCTCACCGTCGCGTTCCAGCACCGCGTACTCGATGTCGGGGCCGACGGCGAGCGCCAGGTTCGACGGCAGCGTCCACGGCGTGGTGGTCCAGACGCCCAGCTTGACCGGCCCGCGCAGCGGCTCCGGCGCGTTCTCGTCAGCGGTCAGCCCGAACCAGACGGTGAGCGTCGGGTCGTGCCGGTCCCGGTAGACGTCGTCCATCCGGGTCTCGGTGTTCGACAGCGGGGTCTCGCACCGCCAGCAGTACGCCAGCACCCGGAAGCCCTCGTAGACCAGGCCCTTGTCGTGCAGGGTCTTGAAGGCCCACATGACGCTTTCCATGTAGTCCAGGTCGAGCGTCTTGTAGTCGTTGGCGAAGTCGACCCAGCGGGCCTGCCGGGTGACGTACCGCTCCCAGTCGTGCGTGAACTCCAGCACGGAGGTGCGGCAGGCGTCGTTGAACCGGGCCACGCCGAGGTCGAGGATCTCCGCCTTGGTGGTGATGCCGAGCTGCTTCTCGGCCACCACCTCGGCGGGCAGGCCGTGGCAGTCCCAGCCGAACCGGCGCTCGACGCGCCGGCCGCGCATGGTCTGGTAGCGCGGCACCACGTCCTTGACGTAGCCGGTGAACAGGTGGCCGTAGTGCGGCAGGCCGTTGGCGAACGGGGGGCCGTCGTAGAAGACGTACTCGTTCTCGCCGTCGCGGCCGGCGTCGCGGGCCTCGACGGACGCCTCGAAGGTCTTGTCGGCCGTCCAGTGCTCCAGGACCCGGCGCTCGACCGCGGGCAGGTCCGGGCTCGCCGGGACACCGGCGCCGGACGGGTCGTGCAACGGATAGGCCATCGCCTGTCGCTCCTCAGCAGCTCACTCGTCTGTGCTCTGCGAGGACGAGCCGGATCCGGTACGCCGTGACCGGCGTGCCGGGCGTGGCCCGCGGTACCACCCCGCTTGGCGGCCGAGGTGCGACCGCCCGCTCGTTGGCCGGCTGTGACGGGCCGTCCCGTCCGGTTCTACTGGGCCGGTCACCCGGCTGTTCCTCCGGAGGCTCACCGGTGATGGCCGGGTCGTCGCCTGTGCGTTCAAGCGTACTCGACCCCCTGCCCGCCGTGCCGCGCCGCCGGGTATTCCACTGCCCGGCGAGGTGTCAGCGGCGCGACGGGGCCGGGAGGGTGGTGGTCCAGAGCGAGGCGCCGGAGCGGTCCCGCAGGTGGACCGTCAGAGCCGCCGACGGGCCGTCGATCGTGACCTCGCCGAAGTGCTGGAAGCCCTCGGCCGGGGAGGTGTTGGCGCGCGGCGGGGCGTGCACGAACACCGCCTTCGGGCCGAACGTGCCGTCCAGCGCGTTCGGGCCGAATGCGCCCGCGTGCGCCGGGCCGGAGACGAACTCCCAGAACGGGCTGAAGTCCCGCACCGCCGCACGGGCCGGGTCGTAGTGGTGGGCGGCGGTGTAGTGCACGTCGGCGGTGAGGAACACCAGTCCGGTCACCCCGGCCCGGTGCGAGGCGCGCAGCACCTCGGCGAACTCCAGCTCCCGGCCGGCCGGCGCGCCGTGGTCGCCCTGCGCCACGCCCTCCTGGGC
>NZ_JAGPXV010000694.1:0-2926 GCF_018070405.1 Micromonospora sp. D75 | reverse complement strand
CCGACCACCAGCTCTCCCCCAAGTCGGTGGTCCGCGACATGTACGAGCGGGCCATGACGTTCCCCGAGTACGTCCAGTTCTACGGGCTGTCCCGCTCCGAGGGGCTGGTGCTGCGCTATCTCGCCGACGCGTACAAGACGCTGCGGCAGACCGTCCCCGAGGACGCGAAGACCGAGGAGCTGGTCGACCTCATCGAGTGGCTGGGCGAGCTGGTCCGCCAGGTCGACTCCAGCCTGATCGACGAGTGGGAGCGGCTGCGCAACCCGTCCGACGTGGCCGAGGTGGCCGCCTCGCTGGACGACCGGCCGCCGGCGGTCACCCGCAACGCTCGGGCGTTCCGGGTGCTGGTGCGCAACGCGATGTTCCGCCGCGTCGAGCTGGCCGCGCTGCGCCGCTGGGACCTGCTCGGCGAGCTGGACGCCGGCGACGGCTGGAACGCCGACGCCTGGGCCGACGCGCTGGCGCCGTACTTCGAGACGTACGACGCGATCGGGGTGGGGCCGGACGCGCGCGGGCCGGCGCTGCTGATGATCGAGCAGGGCCGCGAGAAGTGGACCGTACGGCAGATCCTGGACGACCCGGACGGCGACCACGACTGGGGCATCAGCGCCGAGATCGACCTCGCCGCCTCCGACGAGACCGGCGCGGCGGCGGTCCGGATCACCGACGTCGGCCAGCTGTAGGACTACGCGAAAAAGGGCCGCCCGGGATGTCCGGGCGGCCCTTTTCGTGCCCTGGGCGATGTCAGACCCGTCGATTAGAATGTATGTACTAATCGAGCTGTTGACCTGGGAGGATGCTCGTGACTGCGCCCACCTCCGCGACCCCTGTCACCCCCTACGCCACCCTCCTCGGATTCACCCGGTACGTCGACCGCACCGGGCCCACCAAGGCCACCTTCGTCGGCGGGCTGCGCCGGCAGCGGGCCAGCCGGCACGGCTTCAACCCGCACGGCCAGTTCGTCAAGGCGCTCAAGGCCGACGTCGCGTTCCACACCGGCGGCGCCCACCTCGCGCAGGTCGCCGACCTGGTCAAGCCGCGCTGGCGCCCGCTCTACGAGGCGCTGGTTCCGGGCGCGACCCGCTGGCTGCAGTCGCTGGGCGAGCCGGCCGGCGTCGACCTGGCGCAGACCCGCGACGCGCTGGCGATGCTGGGTGACCTGCCCGTGAAGATCAACCCGCAGTTCGGTGTGCGGTACGCCGACGGCCGGGCCGAGGCGATCCGGCTGCACTTCGACGAGGCGCCGCCGAGCGAGGAGGCGACCCTGGCCACGCTGCACCTGATGGCCCGGCACATGGACGCGGTGCTGCCGCACGCCGAGCCGGTCCTGGTCGACGTGCGGCGCGGCGAGGCGCACCGGATGCCCGCCGACGTCAAGCCTGAGCAGATCGAGCAGTGGCTGGCCGGTGAGGCAGCCGCGTTCCGCGCCATCTGGTCCACCGCCGCCTGACCGACCGATCCGATCCGGCTCACCGCCGCCCCACCGAACGGCCGTCCCGCACCCGGGACGGCCGTTCGGCGTGCTGCGCCCGAAGCGATCGACCGGGCCGGAGCAGCCGCCGCGGCGGGGCGACACCGTCCCTCGTGTGCGCTTTCCCCTCCGTGCTCAGGTTAGTGGCATATGTGATTAATAGTCGGGAACAACCCGCCTGACTCCGCCTCGCCCCCGCCGGTCGTCGTCTCGTCCCGCCGTCCGTCGTCCGTCGAGGAGCACCAGTGGTAACAAACGACTCGCCTGTCGTACCCCCACTGCGGACCGCCCGCGCCCCGCGCCCGGTACGCGGACGCCTCATCCTGCTCGGGCCCGCGTTCGTAGCGGCGGTCGCCTACGTCGACCCCGGCAACTTCGCCACCAACTCCACGGCCGGGGCCCGGTACGGCTATCTGCTGGTCTGGGTGGTGGTGGCGGCGAACCTGGCCGCCATGCTGGTGCAGACGCTCACCGCCAAGCTCGGCCTGGCCACCGGGCGCAGCCTGCCCGAACTGTGCCGGGAGCACCTGCCCCGGCCGCTGAACCGGGTCATGTGGGCGCAGGCCGAACTGGTCGCCATGGCCACCGACCTGGCCGAGGTGATCGGCGGGGCGGTCGCGCTGTACCTGCTGTTCGGCGTCCCGCTGCTGCCCGGCGGCCTGATCGTCGGCGCCGCCTCGTTCGCCATCCTGGCGCTGCGCTCCAGAGGTTTCCGGACGTTCGAGATCGCCATCGCGGTGCTGCTCGGGGTGATCGTGCTGGCGTTCGCGGTCAACCTGGTCACCGCGCAGCCGGACGTGTCCGACGCCGCGGCCGGCCTGCTGCCCCGGATGCAGGGCACCGACAGCATGCTGCTCGCCGCCGGCATCCTGGGCGCGACGGTGATGCCGCACGTCATCTACGTGCATTCGGCGCTGACGCCGAACCGCCTGCCCGCCGAGGGCGAGGCGCAGCGACGGGTGATCGCCAAGGGCCTGCGGGTCGACGTGCTGATCGCGCTCGGCGTCGCCGGGGCGGTCAACCTGGCCATGCTGCTGGTGGCGGCGAGCAGCTTCCACGGCACGTCGATCCCGGGCACCGACACCCTCGAAGGTGTGCACGCCGGGCTCGCCACCACGCTCGGTACGGCCGCCGCGGTCGGTTTCGCGGTCGCGCTGCTCCTGTCCGGCCTCGCCTCCACGAGCGTCGGCACGTACGCCGGTGAGATCATCATGCAGGGCTTCCTGCGCCGCCGGATCCCGCTGCTGATCCGCCGGATGATCACGCTGCTGCCCGCGCTGGCGGTGCTCGCGATCGGCGTCGACCCGACCCGGGCGCTGGTGCTGTCGCAGGTGGTGCTGAGCTTCGGCATCCCGTTCGCGCTGATCCCGGTGGTGATGTTCACCCGGCGCCGGGACCTGATGGGCAGCCTGGTGAACCGGCGGGCCACCACCGCGGCGGCGGTGGCGATCACGG
>NZ_JAGPXV010000693.1:0-2939 GCF_018070405.1 Micromonospora sp. D75 | reverse complement strand
GAACGGCGAACCCGACCCGCTCGGCCGGCACCTGCTGGTGCTGGCGCACGGCCACGAGGGGTACGCGCGCCTGGCCGCCACCATCTCCCGCGCCCAGCTGCGCGGCGGGGAGAAGGGCCGCCCGGTCTACGGCGAGCTGGAGGAGATCGCGGCGGAGCTGAAGGACCACGTGCTGGTGCTCACCGGCTGCCGCAAGGGGCACGTGCCCGCGGCGCTGCTCACCGAGGGCGTCGACGCGGCGGCCCGGGAGCTGGACCGGCTCACCGCGCTGTTCGGCGCGGAGACGGTGGCGGTGGAGCTGACCGACCACGGCCACCCGGTCGACGCCGACCGCAACGACGCGCTCGCCGACCTGGCCGCCGCGGCCGGGCTGCCCACAGTCGCCACGAACAACGTGCACTACGCCACCCCGGGCCGGCGGCGGCTGGCCACCACGGTCGCGGCGGTCCGGGCCCGGCGCAGCCTCGACGAGATCGACGGCTGGCTGCCCGCCGCGGCCACCGCCCACCTGCGCAGCGGCGCGGAGATGGCGGCGCGGTTCGCCGCGTACCCGGGGGCGGTGGCGCGGGCCGCCGAGTACGGCGCGGAACTCGCCTTCGACCTGCAGCTCGTGGCGCCGAAGCTGCCGGCGTACCCGGTGCCGCCCGGGCACACCGAGATGAGCTGGCTGCGCCGGCTGACCATGGACGGCGCCCGCGAGCGCTACGGCCCGCCCGAGGCGCACCCGGAGGCGTACGCGCAGCTGGAACACGAGCTGCGGATGATCGAAGACCTCGGGTTCCCCGGTTACTTCCTGGTGGTCTACGACATCGTCGCGTTCTGCCGCGCGCAGGACATCTACTGCCAGGGCCGGGGCTCGGCGGCCAACTCGGCGGTCTGCTACGCGCTGCGCATCACGAACGTGGACGCGGTCCGGCACCGGCTGCTGTTCGAACGGTTCCTCGCCCCGGAACGCGACGGCCCGCCGGACATCGACGTGGACATCGAGTCCGACCGTCGGGAGGAGGTGATCCAGCACGTCTACGCCCGCTACGGCCGGGAGCACACCGCCCAGGTCGCCAACGTCATCTCGTACCGGCCCCGGTCGGCGGTGCGGGACGTGGCGAAGGCGTTCGGCTTCTCACCCGGCCAGCAGGACGCCTGGAGCAAGCAGATCGACAGGTGGGGCTCGGTCGCCGCGGTCGACGTGGCGGACATCCCGGAGCAGGTGGTCGCGTACGCCAACGAGCTGCAGACGTTCCCCCGGCACCTGGGCATCCACTCCGGCGGCATGGTGATCTGCGACCGGCCGGTGATCGAGGTGTGCCCGGTGGAGTGGGGCCGGATGCCCGGCCGCAGCGTGCTCCAGTGGGACAAGGACGACTGCGCGGCCGTCGGCCTGGTCAAGTTCGACCTGCTCGGCCTCGGCATGCTCTCGGCGCTGCACTACGGCTACGACCTGATCGGCTCCCGCCTCGACCTCGGCGACATGACGCTGGACGACCCCGAGGTCTACGACATGCTCTGCCGGGCCGACTCGGTGGGCGTGTTCCAGGTGGAGAGCCGCGCCCAGATGGCCACGCTGCCCCGGCTCAAGCCGCGCGAGTTCTACGACCTGGTGGTGGAGGTGGCGCTGATCCGGCCCGGCCCGATCCAGGGCGGCTCGGTGCACCCGTACATCAGGCGCAAGAACGGCCAGGAGCCGGTCACGTACGCGCACCCGCTGATGCGCAACGCGCTGGAGAAGACGCTCGGCGTGCCGCTGTTCCAGGAGCAGCTCATGCAGCTCGCCATCGACCTGGCCGGGTTCGACGCGGCCGGCGCCGACCAGCTGCGCCGGGCCATGGGGGCGAAACGGTCGGTGGAGCGGATGGCGCAGATCGCCGACCGGCTCTACGCCGGGATGGCCGAGCGGGGCATCACCGGCGAGCTGGCCGACGACGTCTACCGCAAGCTCACCGCGTTCGCCAGCTACGGCTTCCCGGAGAGCCACGCGATGAGCTTCGCCTACCTGGTGTACGCCAGCTCGTGGCTCAAGCGCTACCACCCGGGCCCGTTCCTGGCCGCGCTGCTCAACGCCCAGCCGATGGGCTTCTACTCGCCGCAGACGCTCGCCGACGACGCCCGCCGGCACGGCGTGGAGGTACGCCGGCCGGACATCAACGCCAGCGGCGCCAAGGCGGTGCTGGAGTCCACCCCGCAGACGCGGTGGGGCAGCGTGCCGGGCGAGCCGCCGCACGCCTGGGGGCTGGGCGGCCCGGCGGTACGGCTCGGGCTGGGCAGCGTCCGTACCCTCGGCGAGGACGTGGCCGAGCGGATCGAGGCGGAACGGACGGCGCACGGGCCGTACCGGGACATGCCGGACCTGGCCCGCCGCGTCGGTCTCACCGCCGCGCAGCTGGAGGCGCTGGCCACCGCCGACGCCTTCGCCTGTTTCGGGCTGACCCGGCGGCAGGCCCTCTGGGCCGCCGGCGCGGCGGCCCAGGACCGGCCCGGCCGGCTGCCCGGCACGGTGACCGGCGCGGACCCGCCCACGCTGCCCGGCATGGCCGCGGTGGACCGCCTGGTCGCCGACGTCTGGGCCACCGGCCTGTCCCCGGAGAGCCACCCGGCCCGGTTCATCCGGGACCGCCTCGACGAACTGGGCGCGGTGCCGATCGCCCGGCTCGGCCAGGTGCCGCCCGGGCAGCGGATCCGGGTCGGCGGGATCGTCACCCACCGGCAGCGCCCGGCGACCGCCGGCGGCGTCACGTTCCTCAACCTGGAGGACGAGACCGGAATGCTGAATGTCACTTGCTCCCCGGGGCTGTGGCAGCGCTACCGTCGAATCGCCCGCACCAGTGGAGCACTGGTGGTGCGGGGCCGGCTGCAGCGGCACGAGGGCGTCACGAACCTCACCGCGGACCGGCTGGACGCGATCGAGCCCCCCGTCACACCGGTATCCAGGGATTTCCGTTGAT
>NZ_JAGPXV010000692.1:0-2939 GCF_018070405.1 Micromonospora sp. D75 | reverse complement strand
GGCGTCGAAGGCGCGGGTGCGCACCTCGTGCGAGGTCAGCCGGGCCGGTGGGGCGGTCAGGTAGAGCCGACCGGATCGATGCGGCGTCATATCGGTCCTTCCAGGAGCGGGGGACAGGTGCGGTGGGTCTGGAAGGGCGGGCCGTCCGCACACCGGCCGCGGGCGGCCCGCCCGCCCCGCCGCCGCAGCCCGGATCGGCGGTACGGAGGCGGAGCAGTCCGGAGGGTCGGGACGGGTACGCGCACCCGTCCCGACCGGGGGATGAGCCGAACTCGTTGCCACGCGAGGAGCGGCCCGGAATCAACATATCTAGACATGTCAGATGAGTCAACGCTGCTTGTTAGGCGAGTCGCGGTGTGATCGAATCGGATCGCCACGCGAGGAGTGCCATGCGAGAAGTGCCGGATTACTGGCGCATCGCCGATGATGTGATCGCCGACGTCAGAGGAAAGAAGCTGAAGCCGGGGGACAAGCTGCCCTCAATCGCTGAGCTGCGCGATCGCTACGACGTCAGTCATGGGACCGTGCAGATGGCGTATGCGCGGCTGGAAGCGTTGCGGGTGATCCGACGACAGCAGGGCAAGGGCGTCTTCGTGACCGATCCGAAGACCTGGATGCGAGAGCCGTAGCGGGCGTCGGTCCAGAAGTGCCGCAGCGGGTCGCCCAAGGCTCGTCCCCGACCGCAACAGCCCTGCGCCTCGCCATACTGTCGTCGATGACTGCGGACGTGCGTACCGAAGACGGTTGTCGCCTGTGGGCCGACCAGGCCGACGCCGGGTCGCCGCTGGTGCTCTGTCACGGCGGCCCGGGCATGTGGGACTACCTCGGCCCGGTCGCCCGGCTGCTCGACGGGCACGCCCGTGTCATTCGGTGGGAGCAGCGTGGCTGCGGGCGTTCCCAGCGGCGGGGTCCGTACTCGGTCGGCCGCTTCGTCGCCGACCTCGACGAGGTACGCGAACACCTGGCCGGACCGCGAACGGCCCTGCTGGGCCACTCGTGGGGCGCACACCTGGCGCTGCGGTACGCGATCGAGCACCCGGAACGGGTCAGTCACCTGATCTACGTGTCCGGCACCGGCATCGACCCCGATCGCGGCTGGCACCCGCACTACGAACGGAATCTCCGGCGGCGGCTCGGGCCGCACCTGGATCGGTGGGAGGCGCTTGGCGCACGGGACCGCACCCGGGCCGAGGATCGGGAACGGGCGGTCCTGCAGTGGTCGGCCGACTTCGCCGACCCCGACGACGCCGTGCGGCACGCCGAGGACATGGCCACGCCGTGGCTCGGTGTCAACGGCGACTGCAACCGGGCGATCAACGCTGAGGTCAAGCAGGAACTCCGCATCCGCGACCTCGCGGCGCGGTGCCGGACGCTCGACCTGCCCGTGCTGATCATCGACGGACCCGAGGACATCCGTCCCCGATGGGGCGTCGACTCGCTGGAGAAGGCGCTGCCGAACTGCCAGCGGGTCAGTCTCTCCGGATCCGGTCATCTGCCGTGGGTCGAGAATCCGCACGGCTTCCGCCGGGCGGTGACCACCTTCCTCGACGCGACGATGTAAGCCGGGGTGCCCCCGTCCGGCACGCTACCGACCTGTGGAGATCTTGGTACGAAAGGGCCCTCATAGGGGCCGTTTCGTACCAAGATCTATCCGCGTCTCGTCTGGTGAGAAGCGAGTCTCGAAACTGCTCGGCCAGGGGTGCCTGTGGGCGCCATCGAGAAATCGACGCAGCAACATTTATGGATGTTCGGATGGTGTCGGCGCGTCGATCGTGCTGGTCGGATGGCGGAACGGACATCGCCGTTCGACGATGACAGGAGGGACCGTGCGCACACCATCCCGTGCGTTGACGGGGACCACCGCGCTGCTGCTGGCAGCCGGTCTGGTCCTGACCGCCGCTGGCGGCGGCCAGGCGGCACCCCGGGAACAGACCCGTACCCAGGCGCCACCCGACCACCTGCCGGGCGACCGGCACGACACCAAGGCCACCGACAACCGCAAGGGCCGCGTCGCCGCCACCGAGCGGCAGCGGGACCGGGCCGCCGCGCTCGGCGCGCGCGTGCGCTGGACCGACTTCGGTACGCCCGCCACGCTCACCTCCACCGGCAAGCCCCTGGCCACCGGCCTGCCCGCCGACCCGGCCGCCGCCGCGCGCGCGTACGTGGCCGCCAACCGGGACGTGCTGGGCCTGACCGCCGAGGGCGCCGCCGCGCTGGAACTGCTGACCGTGGCGCCGATGGGGCAGGGCGCGACGGTGCTGTTCCGGCAGCGCTTCGGTGACCTGCCGGCCGCCGTCGACGGCATGCTGTCGGTCGGCGTACGCGACGGAGCGGTGTGGCACGTCAGCTCCTCGCTCGCCCGCGACGCCGGTACGCCGGCCCCTGCGACGATCAGCGCCGAGCAGGCCCGCAAGGCGGCGATCGCCGATGCCGGCCGCGGCGACGCGCAGGTCATACGTACCTCATTGGTCGCGGTGCCCACCGCGGACCGTGGGCCGCGCGCGGCGTGGGAGGTGGTCCTCGGCGCGGACACCACCGGCGCGGACCCGGCCGCCTACTCCACCTACGTGGACGCCCGCGACGGCGCCGTGCTGGTCCGCGAGGACCTGATCGACCACGCCGCGGACCACCCGTCCTGGGAGGTCTTCCCGAACTCGCCCCGGGTCGACAGGTCCTCGGTCGACACCCGTAAGCGGTGGTGCGCCGTGCCGGCGCGCGGCTGCGCCGAGGTGGTCGGGGTGCCCGGGCACCCGGCCTGGGTCGTGGACCCGGCGCCCGGCGAGTCCACCACCACGACCAAGGGCAACAACTGTCTCTTATACACAACTGACGCTGCCGACGACCAAGCTGGTGTAGATCTCGGTGGTCGCCGTATCATTAAAAAGGGGGGGGGGGGGGGGGGGGGGGGGGGGGGGGGGGGGGGGGGGGGGGGGGGGGGG
>NZ_JAGPXV010000691.1:0-2944 GCF_018070405.1 Micromonospora sp. D75 | reverse complement strand
GTCCACGGCCGGCCTGCCGCCGCCCGGCGTCACCGCGCTGCCCCGGCGTTCCGCCGGCGCCGCCTGACCGCACCCGGCCGGATACGCGACGGCCGCCCCGGCGAACCGGGGCGGCCTCGGGCGAGCACAGGTCAGAGATAGTTCTCGGCCTCGTCGCAGACCTTGTCCAGGCCCTTGTTCGCCGCCTCGAAGGCAGCCCGGTCGCCACGCGACGCGGCGGCGATGGCGGTGGTCAGCTTGTCCAGGCAGCTCGCGATGACCTTCTTCTGCCGGGCCTGCTCGTCCCGGTCGTTCTTGGTGCCGGTCAGGTCCTGCTGGGTGTCCGACAGCCGCTCCTGCACCGTCTTCAGCTCACCCTTGAGCTTCTCGATCTCCTGCTGGTTCGCCGAGATGGTGCCGTCGCGCTGGCTGACCAGCCGCTGGGACTTGTCCAGCTCGCCGTCCGTGGAGACGTACAGGAAGGTCATCACGCCACCGAAGACGAACAGCAACGCGGCGACGAGGCCGAGGACCAGCGGGGCCCACCTCCGGCCGCCGCCGGCGGGCGCGCCGCCGGCCGGTCCGTAGGGGCCGGGCGGCCCGGACATCGGCGGCGGGCCGTAGCCGGGGCCGGACACCGGTGGGGCGGACAGCGGCGGGGCCGACAGCGGCTGCGGGTAGCCGGGGCCGGAGACCGGCGGTACGGAGACCGGCGGCGCCGACATCGGCGGGGGCACCGGAGCGGCGCCCGGCGCGTAGCCCGGCTGACCCGGCGCGGCGGGCTGGTATCCGCCGTACCCGGGTGCGCCGTCGGGCGCGGTGGGCTGGTGCAGGGTCGGGGCGGGCTGGTTCGGGTCGTACTGCTGGGGCGCGGGCCGGCTGCCGTACACGTTGCCGTAGACCGTGCCCCCCGGCGCCGGGGGCGGGTTGTCGCCCCCGGCCGGTGGGTAGGACATGTCGTTCCTCCAGATGAGCTGGTCCCCCGCGGGGTGGCCCGATGGGCCGGGGTCGATGCGCTGCGGTCGCCCCACACCGGCGTGGGCGACCGGTCAGCAGAGGCGGAACCGGTCGCAGGCGGTCTTGATCGGCACCGCCAACCCGATGCCCTCGGCGTTGCGGGCCTTGGCCGTGGCGATGCCGACGACCTCCTTGGCGCCGTTGATCACCGGGCCGCCGGAGTTACCGGGGTTGATCGGCGCGTCGAACTGGATCACCGGGCCGCCGCCGCGCTCGTCTTCGCGGAACGCGCTGACCACGCCCGTGGTGACGCTGTCCTGCAACCCGAGCGGCGCGCCGACCACGATGATCTGCTGGCCGGACCGCACCGGATCACTGGCCGCGACCAGACCGGCGAACTTGGCGGTGGTGCGCAACTGCGCCAGGTCCTTGTCCTTGTCGGTGGCGATGATCGTCGCCTCGAACCGCTGGTCCTTGCGCTCCAGGAACACCTTGCGCTCACCGGCGGTGAAGACCGACTCGACCACGTGGAAGTTCGTCAGCAGCGTGGTGCCGCCGCCGGACGGGGCCTTGCCGACGGCGAACGCCGTACCGGTGAACTGCCCGGCCCGCACCCGGAACACGCTCGGCAGCACCGCGCTGGCCACCGCTTCCGGGTTGAAGGCGGCTCCGGCCTGCTTCTCCAGGCTGCCGGCGCGCTGCTCCAGGCCGTCGAGCCGGCTGGCGTCCGCGCCCTGCCCCTCGGCCATCCGCTTGTCGGCGGCGGCGAGCCGGTCGTCGAGCCGGTAGATCTGGTACGCCTGCACGCCGCTGACCACCGCCAGCACGGCGGCCAGGGCCAGCGCCACCACCGCGAGCCGGCTGCGCCGGGGGGCGCGCTCCGGCGGGCCGAGCGGCGCGCCGAAGCCGGAGACCTGCTGACCCGGGTACGCCGCCGGCTGGCCGGGATAGGACGGCGCGGACACCGGCTGGCCCGGATAGGCGGGCGCGGAGACCGGCCGGCCCGGGTAGGACGAGCCGGAGCCGGACGGGGCGCCGGAGTGCCGGTCCGCGTACGGCGACGAGGCCTGGCCCGGGAACGACTGTGACCCGGCGGGCGCCTGGCCCGGGTAGGCCGGGGCGGACTGGGCCGGTGCCGAGCCGAAGGAGGACTGCCCCGGCTGGGCCGACGGCGTGCCGTAGGAGGACTGCCCCGGCTGGGCCGGCGCGCCGCCGAACGACGACGGGCCCGGCTGGGACGGCGCGGCGCCGAACGACGGCTGGGACGGCGCGGGCGGGGTCGCGACACCCGACGACGCGGAGTAGGCGGCCGACGGCGACGCCCCGGCCGCGTCGGCGCGGCCCGGGTAACCGGCGGACGGCTGCGCGGTCGCCCGCGCCGGATGACCCGCGCCCGAGGACGGGGCCGGGTAACTCGTGCCCGACGAGGCGGGATAGCTGGTGCCCGAGGACCCGGGGTAGCTCGCGCCCGGCGACGCCGGGTAGCTCCCCCCGGACGATCCCGGGAAGCTCGCGCCCGGCGACGTGGCCGGGTCGCTCGTGCCCGGCGCCGCGTGGCCGGGGGCGCCGCTCCACGCCGGACCGCCACCGCCCGCTGCCGACCCGGGCAGGGCCGACCCGGACAGCGGAGCCGGACCGCCGGGCGGGTCGAAGCGCGGCGGCAGCGGTCCGGGCCGATCGGCCGTCGGGTCACCGCCCTGCCCCGGCACGCCGTCGCCGGTTCCGTACCCGCCTGTCATGCTCGACCGTCCTCCCCGTCGGCTTCGCCGACGCCCCCGACCGCTGTCGTCCGGCCCTGTGCGCCGCTCGCGGCTCGATGGACCGTACCGGCGGAAACGGGCTTTGTCTCCCCCGCTGTCCGACCCTCTCACGGCCCCGCAACCCGGTTCGTTCCGGACACCTGACGGACACCGCGCCGACACGCGCCGGACCGGCTGCGCACACCGGATCGTCCGGCCGACTAGGGTTGTCAGGTGTAGGACGAGCCACCCCTGCGGCGTCGGGCCGC
>NZ_JAGPXV010000690.1:0-2946 GCF_018070405.1 Micromonospora sp. D75 | reverse complement strand
CTGGTCGTCGCTGAGGTCGGGGCGGCGCTGACCGAGCCGGCGCAGCTCGGTGGCGACCACGTCGTCGGCCCGGCCGCGCAGGGCGGCCACCGTCGGCGCCACGTCGGCGCCGCGCAGCCAGCTCAGGAACGACTCGACCTCACCGGCGACGATCCGGGCCACCTCGGCGGCGTCGGCGGCGGCCGGCCCGTCGGCGAGCACGGCGGCCATCCGGTCGATGTCGACGACCTCGACGCCGGGCAGCTCGGCGACGCCGGGCTCGACGTCGCGCGGTACGGCCAGGTCGAGCAGGACCAGCGGGCCGCGGTCGGCGTCCCGGCGGGCCAGTGCCCGGGTCACCACGTCGCGGGTGAGCACCGGCTCGGTGGCGGCGGTGGCGGCGACCACGCCGTCTACGTCGGCGAGCGCGGTGATCAGCTCGGCCATCGGCACGGCGGACGCGCCGTACGACTCGGCGAGCCGGACGGCACGGGCGGCGCCCCGGTTGGTCACGGTGAGCGGGCCGGCGCCCAGCCGGGACAGCGTGGCCACGCCCAGCGAGCCCATCGCGCCCGCGCCGACGATCATCGCGGGCCGCCCGGCCAGCTCGCCGTCGAGCATCTCGGCGGCGAGGTCGAGCGCGGCGGTGACGACGCTCTGCCCGGCCCGGTCGATGTTGGTCTCGGCGTGCGCGCGCTTGCCGACCCGCAGCGCCTGCTGCATCAGCTCGTGCAGCAGGCGGCCGGCCGAGTCGGCGCCACCGGCGGAGTGGTAGGCGTCGCGGAGCTGGCCGAGGATCTGCGCCTCGCCGACCACCATCGAGTCGAGCCCGGCGGCCACCCGGAAGACGTGGTCCACGGCGGCGGCGTCGTAGTGCACGTAGAGGTGCGGGGCGAGCGCCGCCGGCTGGCAGCCGGCCTGATCGGCCAGGACCGCGCAGATGTCGCCGAGTCCGCCGTGGAACCCGGAGACGGCGGCGTAGACCTCCACCCGGTTGCAGGTGGAGACCAGGACGGCCTCGGCGACGTACGGCTGGGCGATCAGGCGGTCCAGCGTCCGGGTGAGGTCGGCGGGCGGGACGGCGAGCTGTTCCAGGGTGGCGACCGGGGCGGTGCGGTAGGACGCGCCGACGACGAGCAGTTTCACGTGCCGATCGCCTCCTGGGTGTCGGTGGCCGCGAGTCCGCCGGGCAGGGCGGTGAGGGCGGTCCCGCCGGTGGCGGGGAGCGCGGTCAGCGACGCCTTGCGGTGCTCGTGGAAGGACAGGATCTGCAGCTCGATGGCGAGGTCGACCTTGCGCACGTCGACCCCGTCCGGGACCGAGAGTACGCAGGGCGCGAAGTTGAGGATGCTCGTCACGCCGACGGCGACCAGCTGATCGGCGACCGCCTGGGCGGCCGGGGCGGGCGTGGCGATGACGCCGATCGAGATCGATTCCTCGGCGACCACCTGGGGCAGGTCGTCGATGTGCTGGACGACGAGTCCGTTGATCCGCTCGCCGACCCGGGACCGGTCGGCGTCGAGGAGCGCGGCGATACGGAAGCCGCGGTTGGCGAAGCCGTCGTAGCCGGCCAGCGCGTGACCGAGGTTACCGACGCCGACGAGCGCGACGGCCCGGCACTGGGTGAGGCCGAGCACCGAGGAGATCTGGTCGACCAGGAGCGCCACGTCGTAGCCGACGCCCCGGGTGCCGTACGAGCCGAGGTGGGACAGGTCCTTGCGGAGCTTCGCGGAGTTGACGCCTGCCGCGTTGGCGAGCCCTTCGCTGGACACCGTCTCGTGCCCGGAGTCGGCGAGCGTGTGCAGCGCACGCAGGTATTCCGGGAGCCGGGACACGGTCGCCTCGGGCAGGTCCGGAAGCGCCGGTACGGCACCGGTGCGGCCGGGCGCGCCTGGTTGACGGTGCTGACTCATGAGACTCCGTGCGGTGCGATCCTCGACCAGCGACGGGGGCCGGTCGTTTCGGGACTCCCGCTGGCGACCGAGATTGCCGGCTGTGCTAGCAGGGCGCGTCGGAACTACAGAGTAGGCGCTTGTGAAGAGGTGCACAAATCGCGATCTTGAAAGCTCGCGACGCGCCTTCACCTGCCCCTCCATTCCCGCAAGATCGATCGACCGCCTCCCTTGGCGGCGCGTGGCGATTATTGCTCAATCCCGACTTCCCTGACCAATCGCGCGCGGCTCGTAGCGCTCCGTCACCGGCGTGGCGAGGCGAGTCTCACGTTTTGCAGTAGGGAGAACCCCACCCCCAAGAGGCCAGCGTGCGGGATGGGTCGGCGGGGCACGCGCCCATAGCCTCGAACCATGACCGCCGCACCACTGGCCACCGCGCCCACTCCGCTGTCCCCCGTCCACGGGCTGCTGCGCCGCCTCGCCCGCGACACCACCTACGTACTCGTGGGCTTCCCGCTGGCGATCGTCGGCTTCGTGCTCGCGGTGGTGGGGATCTCACTCAGCGCCGGGCTGCTGGTGACCACGCTCGGCCTGCCGATCCTCGCCGGCTTCCTCTACGCCGCCCGTGGGCTGGCCGACATCGAGCGGCTCCGGCTCGCCGCGGTGCTGGACCGGCCCCGGGTACGCCCGGTCTACCGCCGGCCGGAGCCGGGCGCCGGGTTCTGGCGGCGGGTGTTCACCCCGATCCGGGACGCGCAGTCGTGGCTCGACCTGCTGCACGCGTTCGTCCGGCTGCTGGTGGCCCTGCCCACGTTCGTGCTGCTGGTGGTCTGGTGGGTGCTGGCCCTGGGCGGCACGCTCTACGTCGTCTACGACTGGGCCATCCCGCGCGGCGTCGACGACCAGGACCTGAGCCAGCTCCTCGGAATGGGTGACGGCGCCGGCGCGCGGATCGCCCTGAACACCGCGATCGGGCTGTTCGCCCTGTTCACGCTCCCGCTGGTGGCGCGCGGCTGCGCCCGCCTGCAGGCCGGGCTGGCGTACTCGCTGCTCACCGGCGTGGCCGAGATGCGGC
>NZ_JAGPXV010000069.1:0-14988 GCF_018070405.1 Micromonospora sp. D75 | reverse complement strand
CTGTCTGGCCGCCTCCGCGCGCCGGCGGACCGCCGGCTCTCGACCTTCCGGCCGCCGGCCCGCTCCCGGCCGACACGCCCGCCCCGGGCGCGCTTGCCCCGGGCGCGCTTGCCCCGGCCCCGCTTGCTTCGGGTCCGCTTGCTTCGGGCGCGCTCGCTTCGGCGCCGCTCGCTTCGGGCTCGCTCGCTCCGGGTCCGCTCGCTTCGGGTCCGCTCAGCCCGGGTGCGCCTGCTCCGGGTCCGCCCGGCTCCGGCACGCCCGCTCCGGGTTCGCTCGGCCCGAGGCCACTCGTCTCCGGGGCGGCTGCATCGGCCGTCCCCGAGTCGCGTCCGAACCCGCCCGGCGGCCGGGTTCCGCTGGTCGGGCCGGCGCCGATCGGACTGCACCTGTCCGCTCCGTCGCCGGTCCGGCCCGCTTCAGATCCGGCCGAACCCGGCCCGCCGCAGGTGGCCGAAACAGAAGCGAGACCGGGCCGGCACTCCGCCCGGGAGAGCATCCCGGCGCGCCTCGCCGATATGACCAGCGGGATCGGCCACCTGACCAGCGGGATCGGCGACCTGGCCGGCCGGATCGGCGATCTGGCGGGCGGGATCGGCGTCCGGCTGCGCGACGCGGCGCGAACCAGGCTGACACTCGGCACGACCCGGCCCCCGGCCGATGCCCCGGGCACCCGGGTCGCCGTGGCCCGGGCCCGTCGTCGGCGCCGGCGCGCCGTGCTGGCGGCGGTGGCCGTGACCGGGCTGGTGGCGGCGCTGGCGTACGCGGGCCGGTCACCCGCGCCACCGTCGAACCGGGAGACGTCGCCCGTGGCGGCGCCGAGCGATCAGGCGCCCGGCGACCAGGCGCCCGATCAGGCGCCCACCGACCCGGTGTCACCCGGCGGGCCGCTGCTCGACGTGGACCTGGCGCCGCTGCCGGGGGCGTTGTCGCTCACCGCGCTCGGTACGCGGGACTGGCGGCACTGGGGCGGTACCGGCGCGGACAGCTTCCATCGCAAGGCGGGCGGCACCGGCGAGATCCAGGATCCGGGTGGCGAGCGGCTGGAGCACAACGCGGGCGCCTGTGATCTCCAGTGGACCGACGGTACGCCGACAGCGCGCCAGGAGGGCACCCGGGCGGGTGTCTTCCAGCGCGGCGCCGGGAAGAGCTTCACGCTCGGGGTGGCCGGGAGCGGGGACCTGCGCACGGTCCGGCTGTTCGTCGGCACGTTCTCGGCCGGCGCGCGGCTCGACCTGACGCTGTCCAGCGGCGGCGATCCCGTCGTCCGTGAGGTCGCCCTCGCCGCGGGCGACCGCTTCTACCAGTACGTCATCCGCTTCCGGGCGGCCCCGGGGGAGCGGCTGCTGATCAAATGGCAGGCCCTGACGGTCACCGGCGCGCAGAACGACGGGGTGGCCCTGCAGGCGGTCACGGTAAGCTGAGCGGCCGGTCCGGCGAGCGGCCGCCAGGTAACGAACTGGAAACGCCCGTCACTCGACATATGGCGCAAAGAGCCGTCCGGTGACACCGTGAAGCCCGTCGCGCACCAGTCGTATCCGGCGGTGTCGTGACCGAAGTGGAGGGTGTGGTGGGCCAGGAGGACCGTCCGCGTACCGGCCCCGGCTCGCATCGGCACGGCCTTCCGCGTACCCGCTCCGCGCTGCGGCGGCTGCGCCGTCGGCGTCGGCTGATGCTGGAAGGGCTGGCCGCGTTCCTCTGCCTGGCGGCACTGGCGCTCTACCTCGGCGTCGAGCGGCACGACGCGCCACGCGAGGAGCACGCCCGGCTGCCGGCCGCGCCGCCCGGCCGGGTCGGGCTGCCGAACGAGGCCGACGACACGGTGGCCAATCCGGGACTGCGTCCCCGGCAGCGGCCACCGTCGCCGAGCCCGACGCCGTCCACGCCGTCGCCGTCGCCGTCGAGCGCGCTCCCGCCGACAGTCACCGTGACCCGCGCCGAGGTGCCCGCCACCGTCGACCTCACCGCCGTGGGCACCACCGACTGGGTCCACTGGGGGCTCACCGGCGCCGACCGGACGGTCCGCAAGCGGGGCGGCTCCGGCGAGATCCGCGACGAGGGCGGCCGGGGGCGGCGGCAGAGCTTCAACAACAACCCCGAGGCGTACGCCTGGCGCGACGGCAACCCGGTCGCGTCGGCGAGCGGCACCATGTCCGGCGTGTACGCCTGCCACCGGGGCAGCGGGTTCAACCTGGCGGTGGCCGCCGACGGGCAGCAGCGCACGGTGCGTCTGTACGCCGGGCTCTGGATGGCCCGTGGCCGCCTCGACGTGCGTGTCTCCACCGGCGGACCGGTGACCACGCTCCGGATGGAAGACCCGCACACCGCGCTCACCACCGAGTTCACGATCAAGTTCCGCGCCCAGCGTGGCGCGCGGCTGCTGCTGAACTGGACGGTGGAGGAGTCGCTCGGCGACTGCGGCAACGTCAGCCTCCAGGCGGTGGCGCTGCGCTGAGCGGGGACAGTTTGTCCGTCGCGTACCCGGCACGGCGTCGTAGGTTTCCGTTGTTCCCGTCCGACCATCCCCTGTGGAGGCACGACCGATGACCGGCCCTGCTCCCGTCGTCCCCGCCCGCCCCCGCGCCGACGGTGACGTGCTGCGCGAGATCCCGATGCCGCCGTACGTGACGGTCGAGGACGTCCAGTTCGCGGTGCGCGCGGTGGTGGTGCACGCGCCGCGGACGTGGTCGGGCGGGACCATCTGCCGCAACGACGCCAGCCCCCACCCGTGCCGGCTGCACCGGTGGGGTCGCCGGGTGCTCACCCTGCGCGGGCTCCCACCGGCCGAGATCGACGCGCTCGTCGAGCGGGGTGACCCCGCCGCCGGCCCGCAGCCGCGCCGCCCCGGCGCCTAGCACCGGGGCGGTACGGCGCCGGTCAGCAGAGCGCCGGTTTGACCCAGGAGCACTCCCGTCCCTCCGGTACGCGCGGTGACTCCGGCGCGGCCGGCACGGTACGCCGGGCGGTGGCCGTCTCCCTCTCGGTGTACGCGGCCAGGGCGATCGCGATCTGATCCTCCAGCCCCTTCACCGACGAGGTCAGGTAGTTGTTCAGCACGATCGAGAACGCCAGCAGCCGGCCGTCCGCACTCGTGACGTAGCCGGAGAGCCCTGACGCGCCGGTCAGGCTGCCGGTCTTGGCGTGCACGTTGTTCGCGGCGGCGGTGCCGCTCATCCGGCTGCGCAGCGTCCCGCCGACGAGCCGGTTCGGGTTGCCGGCCACCGGCAGCGCGGCGTACCAGGTGTCGAACCACGGTTCGGCGCGGACCGCCGAGAGCAGCGTGACGAACTGTCCCGGCGGGACGAGGTTGCGCCGGGACAGGCCGGAGCCGTCACGTTGGCGCAGCGTGCCGGTGTCCACCCCGGTGTCGCCCACGTACCCGCTGATCGCGGAGAGCCCGGCGGCCCAGGTGCCGGAGCCGGAGAGCTGGCGGCCGAGTTCCTTGGTGAGCACTTCGGCGTGGCCGTTGTTGGAGAGCTTGAGGAACGGCACCATGAGGTCGGTCAGCGGCATCGAGTCGTGCCGGGCCAGCGGCTTGGCCGTGTCCGGGGTGGCGGCGCCGAGCACGGTCCGCCCGAGCACCCGTACGCCGTGACGGCGCAGCGCGGACCGGAACACGTCGGCCGCGTACCCGGTCGGTTCCCAGACCGTCACCCAGTCGCTCTCGGTGGCCTGGCCGAGCGCGATCTGGCCGGTGACCACCACTGTGTTGCCGCCGTGCTCGCGTTCGAACGAGATGGTGGTCTCGCCCTCGGTCACCGTCTCGGCCCGGTTCTCGATGCGCAGCCAGCCGTTGTCCGGAGTCATGGTGATCTTCGGTCGGGCGCCCGCCCGCGTTCCCGGCGCGGCGTGGACGATCACCGTGCCGGCGTCGTAGTCGGTGTCCGGGGCCACGGTGAGCGCGGACACCTGGGCGGCGTAGTAGTAGGGCTCGTCGTCCCAGGTCCAGTCCGGGCCGAGCCGGTCGCGGTCGTACCGGGTGTCGTCGGCGACCAGGTTGCCCGCGACGACCCGTACGCCGGTCGCGGCGACCTGCGCGGCGAGCCGGTCGTAGTCGGCGGCGAGGATGGTGGGGTCGCCTCCGCCGCGCAGGTAGAGGTCGCCGGAGAGCATGCCGGCGTGGCGCGGCCCGTCGGCGCTCACGTCGGTGGTGAACCGGTGGCCCGGTCCGAGCAGTTCCATCGCCGCCGCGGAGGTGAACAGCTTGGTGTTGGAGGCCGGGATGAGCCGTCGCGTCCCGTTGCGGTCGTACAGCGTGCGGCCGGTGGTGGTGTCGACGACGACCACGCCCGCCTGCGCGCCGTCGAGCCGGCTGTCGGCGAGGACGGCGTCGATGGTGGCGTGCAGCCGGGTCTGCGCGGGGGTGGGCGCTTCGGCAGTGGCGGTGGTGGCGCCGGCGGTGGCCGCGGTGGCGACCAGCACCAGCACCGCGAGCGCCCGGGGGAATAGGCGACGATGCATGTGCCGATGCTGCCATGGAGATTTCCTGCGGGAAAGACTCCGGTGTGAAAGGTTATCGCCAGGAGACGTGGCGCGCACCGCGCCGTCTCTGCCCCCAGCCTAGGGATTCGCCGGGCCGAGGGAGGGAAAAGACCTGTACGTGGGCCTTGTCGCCCGCGCGAATCCCGACATCCAGCCATGAGGAGTTCAGCGATGCTGACCATGACCGACAACGCCGTCCTGGTGATCCGTGACCTCGCCGCCCAGCAGGACGTGGCCGACGCCGGTGGGCTGCGCATCGCCGCCGACACCGAGGCCGGTTCGCTCTCCATCGAACTGGTGCCGGAGCCGGTGCGGGGCGACCAGGTGGTGGACACCGAGGGGGCGCGCATCTTCCTCGACTCCGACGCCGCCGAACTGCTGAACGACACCTCGGTGGACGCGGTCGTCGACGACGAGGGCGTGGTGCAGTTCGGGTTCACCGAGAAGGAGTGAGTCAGCCGGCGCGGCGGGACTCCCCGCCGCGCGGCGAGCGGCCGGTACGTCCCCGTTCCGGGACGTCCGGGTCGGCCCACCACGCCCGGCCGCGCTGGTCCCGTTCCGGTCGGACCAGTGCGGCCAGCACCTGCGCCAGGTGGTGCGAGGTGCTCCACGCGATCCAGTTGGCCGGGGAGCCTGCGCCCGCGCCGCGCCGGGCCCGCCGGACGATCTCGTGGTCGCCCCAGGAGAAGCCGGCCCCGGCTGCCGGCCAGTGCGCGGCGGCGGTCACCGTGCGGCACAGGTCGGCGAAGCGCTCGTCGCCCCGCCCGCCGCGCCGCGACCAGCGGTAGACCCACCACGCGTCGTCGGTTGCCCAGCGCAGCGTGGGAACCCGGTCGACCGGCTCGTCCGCGCCCCGTACCGCGCAGCTCACGCCGTAGTCGCCGTACCCGAGGTCCAGGTCGGCCAGGCGCTGCCAGAGCGACCAGTCGTACCGGTCCAGCCGGACCGGCTCGTCCACCGGAAGCCGGGTCAGGGCCGGCGGCATCCCGCCGGCCGCCACCGTCACCGAGCGCCAGGCGTGCCGCCGGGCCCATTCCGCCGCGCGCCGCACCCGTGGCTCGGCCAGCCGGACGTCCGCGGTGCAGCACACGTCCTCCGCGTCGAGCAGCAGGTCGCACTGCTCCGGCATCAGGCCGGTCAGCCGCCACACCCGCTCCGCGGCGGCCGTCGCGGCGTCCGGCCCGCTTCGGTCCGGGCCGGTGCGCAACCGGACGACCGCGTGGTGCGCCCAGGCCCGTGCCGCCGCGCCGTGCGCGGCCAGCCGCCGGTCGCTGTCCGTCAGGCCGATGACCGGCGCCAGCGGTACGCCCCAACGGACCGGATCGTGTTCCGGGGTGTCCGGAAGCGCCGACACGTCGACGGCGGGCAGCAGCCCGTCCGGCAACCGAGCCAGCGAGTCCTTGATGGACGGTGCGTCCGCCGCGACGTCGAGAACCGGTGCGAGCAGCGGGGTGGAGGCTCCGTCGAGATGGGACAGCGCCTCCAGCTCACCGCGCCGCGCGGCCAGCACCGGGCGGTAGACCGGGCCTCGGGGCGACTGCACCATACTTAAATGTAGCCAGCCGATCGCTCTGCGTCACGTCGTGAACGTTTTCGCAGGTCAGAGCCGTTGGCTGTCAATGATCGGACACTTCTCCGGCTGGTTGCCGGGCGGTGCGCCGACATAGCGTCGGAATCATCGAGGGTGACCGCCGACGATCGCCCGAACGCGCACGAACGCCTCCGGCCGGCGTACCGGCGGGAGAGAGGATCACCATGCCCAGCCGCAGAGGTAGGAGGGAAACCACCGGCCAGCCGATCCCGAGCATGCGGGAGGCCGCACGCGCCGACACCGAGATCAACTCGTGTTCGCCGGTCGGGCTGCCGGCCACCGCACGGATGCTGTTCGCCGTGGTCGACGCCGACGGAAAACTCGTCCGCGGCCTCGGCGCCACCTCGGCCACCCGGCTCGCCGCCGGGATGTACCAGGTCGCGTTCGACCAGGACGTGGCCGGAGCGGCGTACGTCGGATCGGTGGGCCCCGCGACGGCGAACGGGCTGGTCCCGCAGGGTGTCATCACCGTGGCGCCGCGCTCGGGTATCGCGAACGCCGTGTTCGTCGAGACGCACGACACGAGCGGGCACGTGGACCGTCCGTTCCACCTGGCCGTGCTGGCCTGACCGGACACGCAGACGAGCGCACGGCGCCGCACGACCTCCGGTCGTAACGTCGCCGCGCTCCGGCCGTCTCCCACCGCCGCAGCCGTACAGGCGGTACGCCAGCGGGGACTTGGCTCGACCGGCCCGTCCCGCACCGGTCTTGTCGGCAGCACATGCCCCTTCTCCGGGGATCCAAACCGGATCGGCGTGGGGAATTCCACCATCTGCGACTCCCGGCGTGGCGGGCGCGTGATCGGGGTATGAGCGGGCCATGGAGCATTTCACTATCGCGACAGTCGCCGAGAAGAGTCCCGACTTCCGCCGCGTGCTCTGGACCGGGGAGCACACCCAGCTGGTCATCATGACCATTCCGCCGGGCGGCGAGATCGGCGAGGAGGTCCACGAGGGCATCGACCAGATCCTCACGTTCGTCAGCGGCACCGGCGAGGCCCGGGTGGCCGGCGAGAAGAAGGAGGTCGTCTCCGGCGACCTCGTGGTCGTCCCGGCCGGCACGAAGCACAACTTCGTCAACACCGGGCCGAACCCGCTGGTGCTCTACACCGTCTACGGCCCGCCGGAGCACGCCGACGGCGCGGTGCACAAGACGAAGGAGGAGGCGGACGCCGCCGAGGAGGCCGGCGAGGACGAGCCGCCGACGTCCTGACGCCCGGTGCGCACGTGTTAAGCGGGGGCCCCTGCTCTACCGGAGACGTTAAGAAGGGGCCCCTCCTTGCACCAGGCCGGGGTATTTCAGGCCGGCGCCGGTGTTCAGCACCACCACGCGCTCGCCGGGGCGGATCCAGCCACCGGCCCGCAGGTGCCGGGCGGCGGTCAGGCAGGCCGCGCCCTCCGGGCAGAGCAGCAGCCCCTCGCGGGCGGCGAAGTCGCGCAGGTCGGTGAGGATCTCCGCGTCGTCCACGGCGATCGCGGTGCCGGCGCTCTCCCGCAGCGCGGACAGGATCAGCTCGTCGCCGAGCGGGGCGGGCACGGTGATGCCGAACGCGACGGTGCGCGCGTCCTCCCACGGGGTGACGCGGTCCTCGCCGGACGCGAACGCCCGCACGATCGGCGCGCATCCGGTGGACTGCACCGCTACCAGCCGGGGCAGCCGGTCCTCGACCCAGCCCAGCTCGCGCAGCTCGTGCAGCGCCTTGTGGATGCCGATCAGCCCGACGCCGCCGCCGGTCGGGTAGACGATCACGTCGGGCACCTGCCAGCCGAGCTGCTCGACGATCTCGTACCCCATGGTCTTCTTGCCTTCGAGGCGGTACGGCTCGCGCAGCGTGCCCGCGTCGAAGATCCGCCCGTCCGACCCGGCGATCAGCTCGGCGATGTCCCGGCCGGCGTCGTTGATCAGGCCGTCGATCAGCCGTAGGTCCGCGCCGGCGGCGAGGCACTCCTCCCGGCAGATGGTCGGCGCGGCCAGCGGCATGGCGATCGTCGCGCCCATCCCGGCCCGCGCCGCGTACGTGGCCCAGGCCGCCCCGGCGTTGCCGTTCGTGGGCATGGCGATCCGCTCCACGCCCAGTTCCCGGGCCCGGCTCACGCCCACCGACGCGCCCCGCGCCTTGAACGACCCGGTCGGGGTCAGCCCCTCGTCCTTGACGAGCAGATCCGCGATGCCGATCTCGTGGCCGTACGCGGGCGCACGCCACATCGGCGTCCAGCCCTCGCCGAGCGTGGTGACGCACCGGGGATCGGCCACCGGCAGCAGCTCCCGGTAGCGCCACAGGTCGGCCGGGCGCAGCCCGAACTGCTCCGGGGCCACGGTGGCGGCCACCTCGGCGAGGTCGTAGCGGGCCAGCAGCGGCGAGCCGCAGCCGCACAGGTTCTGCAACACGTCGGCCGGATGGTCACGACCGCAGCGCGGGCACTCCAGGTGCGTCAGGTGCACGGTGGTCCTCAGCTCGCGTCGATGCTCAGCCAGTGCCGGCTGCGCCGGCCCGGCTCGTACGGGGAGTCGAGGCGTTTCGCCACCACTCCCGGGAGCCCCTGCTCACGGGCGGCCCGCAGGGCGTCCGCACCGACTCCCGGGAACCACGGCGGAGTCTGCCAGTGCGGACCGGCGAGCGCCAGACCGTCGAGCAGGTCACGGCGTCCAGGCTCGGCACGCCCTCCAGCCAGAGCAGGTCGACGGCGAGGAACTGCCCGTCGCGCCGGGTCGGCGGCCGGACCCGCCCGGCCGGGTCGATCCGGACCAGCACGCCGTCCAGCACCGCCTCGGCCGGGGCCAGCGCCTCGGCCATCGCCCGCAGCCAGGGGTACGACCCGGTGACCTCGTTGTCGTCGCCGTCGAGCAGCCGCAGCCGGCCGCCCGAGACGTACGCCATCGCGCGCACGCCCGCCCAGCGCAGCTCGTACCCCCAGGCGTCGGCGTCGCGCGGCAGCCGCCCACCCTCGGCGGGCAGCATCGGGCGGACCAGGTCGGGCATCGGCGTCCAGCCCTCCGGCGCCGGGTCGGTGCGCCTGATCATCCAGTCCCGGCCCCGCCCGCCGGTGGCGAACAGCACGTACCGCCCCTTCGTGCGCTCGCCGTCGAGCACCACGATCACCTCGTCGTCGCGCCACTTCTCCGCGCGGTAGGTGCCGGTGTCGTGCACTGTCATCCGGCCGCCGCCGTACTCCCCGGCGGGAATCTCCCCGTGGAACGTCAGGTACTCCATCGGGTGGTCCTCGGTGTGCACGGCGAGGTGGTTGCGGCCCGGGTCGCGGGGCAGGCCGCGCGGCACCGCCCAGGAGGCGAGCACGCCGTCGTGCTCCAGCCGCAGGTCCCAGTGCAGGCTCCGGGCGTGGTGCTGCTGAATGACGAAGCGGGGCGCGCGCCGCGCGGACCGCTTCCGGCCGGGCGCCCGCTCGGGCACCGGTTCCGGGGTACGCGCGGCGTCCCGTTTGCGCCGGTACTCGTCCAGCCGGTCCGCCATCCCCGCATCCTCCCCCAGACGCGCCGTGCGCGCCGGGATGCCGGTGTGTGTGCGGCGAACCGGGGTAGAACGGGGGACATGGACAGCGACCAGCCCACCCTTCCGCTCGCCGGTGACGTCCGGATCCCGCTGCTCGGCTTCGGGACGTGGCAGGCCACCGGCGAGGCCGGCTTCCAGGCCGTGCTCGCCGCGCTCGACGCCGGCTACCGGCACATCGACACGGCCACCATGTACGGCAACGAGAAGGAGGTCGGGCGGGCGGTCAAGGAGAGCGGGCTGCGCCGCGAGGACGTCTTCATCACCACCAAGCTGCCGCCGGACCGGGTGGGCCGGGAGCGGGAGACCATCGAGGCGAGCCTGGCCGCCCTGGACACCGACTACGTGGACCTGTGGCTGGTGCACTGGCCGCCGTCCGCGCCCGGCGACAGCATCCCGGTGTGGCGGGAGATGCTCGCCGCGCGGGACGAGAACATGGCGCGCACGGTCGGGGTGAGCAACTACTCGATCGGGCAGATCGACGAGCTGATCCAGGCCACCGAGGAGACGCCGGCGGTCAACCAGATCCGCTGGAGCCCCTCGCTGTACGAGCGGCACACGCACGCCGCCCACCGGGACCGGGGCGTGGCGCTGGAGGGGTACAGCCCGTTCAAGACCAGCGACCTGTCCGACCCGGTGCTGGTCCGCATCGCCCAGGCGCACGACGTGTCGCCGGCCCAGGTGGTGCTGCGCTGGCACATCGACCACGAGATCGTGGTCATCCCGAAGTCGGTCACGCCGGAGCGGATCCGGGCCAACGTCGACGTGTTCGGGTTCTCGCTCACCGCCGAGGAGATGCGCGACATCGACGCGCTCGCCGGCTGAGGCGTACCCGTGGAAGGGGCGCGGTCCGCAGCGGACCGCGCCCCTTGCGTCGTGTGCGGTGGTCAGCCCCGGGCGCAGGTGGAGCCGTTGAGCGTGAAGCTGCTCGGTGCCGAGTAGCTGCCGTTGAGCGTCGCCTGGTAGCCGAAGGTGGTCGACGCGCCGGGCGACAGGGTGCCGTTGTAGCCGGCGTCGCGCGCGGTCACCGCGGAGCCGCTCTGGCTCACGGTGGCGTTCCACGCGTTGGTGACGGTCTGCCCGGAGGGCAGGTTGTAGTTGAGGGTCCAGCCGTTGATCGTGCCGGAGCCGGTGTTCTTGACCGTCACCTCGGCGGTGAAGCCGTTGTTCCACACGTTCGCCGCCTTGTAGGTGACGGTGCAGGACGCGCCGCCCGAGGGCGGGGGCGTGGTCGGCGCCGACGTGGTCGGCGGCGGGTTGGAGCCGCCGGTGTTGACGTTCTGCGAGAACGAGTTGACCGCCAGCCCGACGCCGCCCTGCCACGGCTCGAAGCCGGCCTGGATGCTGGTCAGGTACCAGTCGTTCGTGATCGCGCCCCGGTTGCGGGTGTCGTTGATGAACGCCAGCGCGTCGAAGCTGAAGCTGGGGATGGCCGACGGCGACAGGTACGAGATGACGTTGTTCGAGCCGTTGCTGCCGCGCCACACCTCCCAGGTCCGGCCCGCGATGTTGGCGGTGCCGACCGGGGAGCCGATGGGCTGGATCGAGCCCTGCCGGTTGAGCCAGATCATGATCTCCATCTGGTTCACCCCGTCCCGCTTCGGCGACGGGTCGAGCCAGATGTCGTACGAGGCGTTGAAGATCGCGCCGCTGACGTAGTTGTAGCTGATGCTGGACGGTGCGCTGCTGATGTTCTTCACCTGCACCGGCAGGTTCGTGCCGGGCGAGCAGTTGGTGTAGTGGCAGCCCACGAAGATCGACGGGTAGGCGACCGGCGCCCCGTTTGTCGGCGCGGAGCCGTCCGCCCGGGTGATCGAGAAGCCGGTCGAGGTGACGTTGATGCACTGCTGGGCGCTGGTGCCCCAGCGGTTGTTCTGCACCACGTACTTGCCGCCGATGGTGGTCGAGCCGTACTGCTCGCAGATCTGCGTGTCGGCGGAGGCGGCGCCGCCGAGCGCTACGGCGACGATGGTGCCGGCGGCCAGCAGGCCGGCTGCGGCGAGAGCCCTGAGTGGACGCTTCATGATGCTCCTTGGCTCGGCGCGGGGACGGCGCCGGTTCGGTCGGTGTTACGGACGGGAGCGCTCCCACGGTGCAGGGAATACATTTACATGTCTCAAATCATTGCGCAAATGCGCCGGGCTCGTTAACGCTCCGCGTACGGCCGGTGGTGCGACCGAGTGCCGCGGCCGACCCCTTCCCCCAGATGGAGGCGGGATTCCTGCCGGTGGGACGGGGTGTGCCGCCGACCGGCGGTCCGTGCCAGGGCGAGCGGGCACTTCCGCCGCCTGGTTGCGGCGAGTAATGTCTTGCCTCCAACGCGTGCCGTTCCCCTCCGGAGGCGTAACCCACCATGGGTGGTTCACCCCTGCGCGTCCTCGTCGTCGGCGCGGGCATCGCCGGACTCGCCGTCGCCCGGGCGCTTCGCCTGGCGGGATTCCGGCCCGACGTCACCGAGCGGCTGCCACCCGCGGAGTCGACAGACACCGGCCTCTACCTGCCGGGCAACGCGGCCCGGGCGATGCGCCGGCTCGACCTCGACGGCCCGCTGCGCCCGCTCGGCCAGGTGATCCACCGGCAGCGCTTCCTCGACGCCGCCGGTGCGCCGCTGTGCGAGGTCGACCTCGACGCGCTCTGGACCGGAGTGGGGGAATGCCGGGCACTGCCCCGGGCCGAGCTGCACCGGGTGCTGCTCACCGGCGCCGGCGGCGCGGTCCGCCACGGCGCCGAGGTCAGCACCGTCGACCCGCTGCCCGGCGGCGTGGCGGTCGGCTTCACCGACGGCACCAGCGCGGAGTACGACCTGGTCGTCGGCGCGGACGGCCCACGCTCGGCGGTACGCACGCTCGCCGCGCTCGGCGGGCCGCCCCGCCCCGCCGGTCACGTGGTCTACCGGGCCCTCGTGCGCGGCGGCCCGCGGATCGCCGACTGGACCGCCCTGCTCGGCCAGCGGGCCGGGTTCCTGGTGGTGCCGCTCGGCGCCGGGCGGCTCTACTGCTACGCCGACGAGGCCGGCACCGACCTGCCCGCCGACCCGCTCGCCCGGCTGCGCGAGCTGTTCGGCTCCTACGGCGGCCCCGTCCCGGAGGTGCTGGACGCGCTGGAGACGGTGTGCGTCGAGCGCACCGAGGAAGTCGAGCTGGGGCGGTGGTTCCACGGCCGGGTGCTGCTCGTCGGTGACGCCGCTCACGCCACCGCGCCGACGCTCTCCCAGGGCGCGGCCATGGCGCTGGAGGACGCCGTCGTGCTCGCCGAGTCGCTGCGCGCCGCCGGCAGCGTCGACGCCGCGCTGCTGGCGTACGAGAGTCGCCGCCGCCCGCGTACCCGCTGGGTGCGGGACCGGACCCGGGACCGCAACCGCACCCGCGACGTGCCGCCGGCGCTGCGCGACCCGTTGCTGCGCGGACGCGGCGGACGGATCTTCCGGGAGCACTACCGGCTCCTGACCGGCCCGCTCTAGGCGGCCGGAGATCGTAGCCGCCCACCCCACGCGGCGGGGCCACCTACCGGGGACTATCCTCCTTGCGGATGACGGCTGCGCCGATGACCAGCGCGCCGAGCGGGACAACCAGAACCGGAGGCCACTCGTGACCACCGTCGCACCCAAGCCGGTCGTGACCCGGCCCTGGCCGGTCCGGGAGCCGGTCAAGGGGTCGGCCCTCGCGCGGCTGTTGCGCACCACGGACGCGAAGCAGATCGGGATCATGTACATGGTCACCGCGTTCGTGTTCTTCATGATCGGTGGCCTGATGGCCCTGATCATGCGTGCCGAACTGGCGCGGCCGGGCCTGCAGTTCCTGTCGCCCGAGCAGTACAACCAGCTCTTCACGATGCACGGCACGATCATGCTGCTGTTCTTCGCGACGCCGATCGTGTTCGCCTTCGCGAACTACGTGGTGCCGCTGCAGATCGGCGCGCCGGACGTGTCGTTCCCGCGGCTCAACGCCTTCGCGTACTGGCTCTACCTGTTCGGCGGCACGCTCGCCACCGCGGGCTTCATCGCCCCGGGCGGCGCGGCCGACTTCGGCTGGACCGCGTACACGCCGCTGAGCACCGCCGACCACGCCCCGGGCGTCGGCGCGAACATGTGGGTCGTCGGCCTGGCCATCTCCGGTCTGGGCACGATCCTCGGCGCGGTCAACCTGATCACCACGATCCTGACCCTGCGCGCGCCCGGCATGACCATGTTCCGGATGCCGATCTTCACCTGGAACATGCTGGTCACCAGCCTGCTGGCGATCCTGGTCTTCCCGCTGCTGGCCGCCGCGCTGTTCGCGCTCGCCGCGGACCGCCTGATGGGCGCCCACGTGTACGACCCGGCGACCGGCGGGCCGATGCTGTGGCAGCACCTGTTCTGGTTCTTCGGTCACCCCGAGGTGTACATCATCGCGCTGCCGTTCTTCGGCATCATCAGCGAGATCATCCCGGTGTTCTCCCGGAAGCCGATCTTCGGCTACAAGGGCCTGGTGGCCGCCACCATCGCCATCGCCGCGCTGTCGATGAGCGTCTGGGCGCACCACATGTTCGCCACCGGCCAGGTGCTGCTGCCGTTCTTCAGCTTCCTGAGCTACCTGATCGCGGTGCCCACCGGTATGAAGTTCTTCAACTGGATCGGCACCATGTGGCGGGGCCAGATCACCTTCGAGACGCCGATGCTGTTCTCGATCGGCTTCCTGGTGACGTTCCTCTTCGGTGGTCTCACCGGTGTGCTGCTGGCCAGCCCGCCGCTCGACTTCCACCTGCACGACTCGTACTTCGTGGTGGCGCACTTCCACTACGTGCTCTTCGGCACCATCGTGTTCGCCGTCTTCGCCGGCATCTACTTCTGGTTCCCGAAGATGTTCGGCCGGATGCTCGACGAGCGCCTCGGTAAGATCCACTTCTGGCTCACCATGATCGGCTTCCACACCACGTTCCTGGTGCAGCACTGGCTGGGCAACGAGGGGATGCCGCGCCGGTACGCCGACTACCAGGCCATCGACGGCTTCACCACGCTGAACACGATCTCCACGATCGGCGCGTTCATCACCGGTATCTCGACGCTGCCGTTCATCTGGAACTGCTGGAAGTCGTACAAGACCGGCCCGGTCGTCGAGGTCGACGACCCGTGGGGCTACGGCAACTCGCTCGAGTGGGCCACCAGCTCCCCGCCGCCGCTGCGCAACTTCGACCGCATGCCGCGCATCCGCTCCGAGCGGCCGGCCTTCGACGCGAAGTTCCCCGAGCTGGCCGCCGGGCAGAGCCTGGCCGGACCGCCCGAAGGTGGTGCCAAGCCGCTGACCAGCGAGGCCAACGGTGGTGCCAGCTACCAGGAGGACACCGCAGGCAACCTCGACCAGCGCTGAGTTTCGCGCCGTCACGTCGAGCCGGGCGCCGCACTCCCTGACGGGGGCGCGGCGCCCGCCCTTTTCCC
>NZ_JAGPXV010000689.1:0-2951 GCF_018070405.1 Micromonospora sp. D75 | reverse complement strand
GGGGTGGGGTGGTGGGGGGTGGCGTGGTGGTGGGCGGCGGGTCGAGCGTCAGGTTCTTCTGCTGGACCGTCCACTGGGTGCGGCACAGGCCGCAGTCCGGGCCGACGAAGTTGGCCCCGGCGCCCACGTCGCCCTTCAGGCGCCACTTCAGGTAGAGCACCGCCACCCGGCCGAACTCGCCGCCGTTGGGCTGGTCGTAGGTGCCGCCGTGACCGACGTTCAGGTTGCCCATGAACGCGGGCAGCCCGGACGGCAGCTTGCCCCAGTCGTCCATGGCGTTGGGGTAGGCGATGTCGCTGGGCCCGCCGATGAAGTACGCGATGGGTTTGGTCAGCCGGCGCAGCTGGTAGTCGTCGGCGTCGTTCAGCAGCCCGCTGCTGAAGATGCCGGTCGTGGTGACGCGCGGGTCGTTGGAGACGGCGTACGCCTCCACGCCGCCGCAGGAGAAGCCGGCCACGGCGATCTTTGTGGTGTCCAGCCGGTTGAAGTACTTGCTGCCCGACCGGGAGTTCTCCGCCACCGCCCAGTCGATGGACTGGGTGAGCATCTGGGCGTTCGTGGAGCCGGAGCCGTTCGGCGCGCCGTTGGCGATGGCGAGGAAGCCGTGGGAGGCGATCTCGCGGAGGAAGTTGCCCTGGGACAGGCCGTTGGCCGAGCACGCGCCGTTGCCCCAGACCAGGATGGGAAGGCGTTCGGACGGGAGGGTCTGGGGCCGGAAGATGGTGTGGTTGGCCAGGGTGGACGAGGTTTCGTAGTCGGCGGGGTAGGGGCCGGAGCCGCCGATCGCGGCGCCCGCGGGCGCCGCGCCGAACGTCATGGTCACAGAGGCGGCCGAAACGACGGCGGCGGCCAGTCCCGCGTAGATTCTCGATCTCCTTCTCATGGGTCCTCCAGCGACTGACGCGTAGGCGCCCTTGGTGGTGTCGGTGTGCGGTTACTATCACCGGCGTAACGAAAAGTGTCAATGTAACGTCCGCTGTGTGGACGCGACTTCGCGCTGGTCGGGGGCCTGAGGCGAGGCCCCGGCGCGATCAGTGGCGACCGTCCTCTGCGCCGCGCGTCAGGCGTCCGTCGCGTCGAGCCGCTTCTGCAGCCGGTCGAGGCGGTCGAGGACGTCGTGCATCATCACGCGCAGGACCGTCGTGTCGGCGTCGCGTCCGGGCAGCATCCGCCCGAACGCGACGCCGTAGTAGAGGGCGGAGAGCGCGGCGGGCGTGACGACGGCGCTCACTCCGGTGCGGCGCAGCGCGGCGCCCGCCTCGCCGTCGTCGCGCAGCAGCCCGAGCAGCAGGTGGCTGCCGGTGGTGACGGCCGAGGCGTGCGCGGTGGCCTGCTCGGCGGCGGCCGCCAGCACCGCCCGGGTGGCCGGTGATGTGGCCGGCTCGCTGGGCGTCGCTGCGGCGGCGGGGGCCTCGCCCAGGGCCGCGCGGATCGTGGCGGCGGGGAAGCCGAGCAGTTCGACGGTGTTCAGCACCAGGCTCTCGCCCTCGTCGAGAAAGGCCCGCAGCAGGTGGACCGGCTCCACCGTGCCCGCGCCGGAGGCGGACGCGAGGGCGTACGCCTGGTGCAGGATCGCCGCCACGTGGTGGTTGGCGGGCGGGGTCAGGGTGAGCCCGGCGGGCAGCGCCCGGGTGGTGGGTGTCTCGTGAGTCGCGCCCACGGCGCCGTCCAGCGCCTGGGTCAGCGCGGTCTGGCAGATCCGGGAGACCGGCAGCCGGGCGTCTCGGACGCGGTCGGCGAGGGCGTCGGGTAGATAAACGTTGACCTTGGGCACCTGACCGATCCTGTCACGCGGGGGCCGGGCCGGGCACCCCTTGATCGCCTACATTCCCTAGGGTTATAGTAGGGTTATGCCCGCGCTGCTGACCACCCGACGAGCCCTCGACCAGGGCCGTACCTCCAGCGCGCTCTGTCGCCGCTGAGCCCCACCGGCTCGCTTCGCACACGTCGCCTCGTCGTGCCCTCCTGGGCACGGCCGACTCCTTAAGGCCCGACACGCCATGACTCAGCACGACCCTGTCCAGAAAGCCCGCGTCGACCTGACCGCCGGCATCAACAAGCTCTTCGCCGCCTCGGCCATGTCGGCCAGCGGACACGGCAACATCAGCGTCCGGATCCCCGGCCACGACGACCGCCTCCTCGTCAACGCCGGGGAACTGCTGCGCCCGTGGCCCGCCGACGACCTGCGGGTCGCGGCGCCCGCGCTGCGCACCGTCAACGACGACGTCGTCGTGGTCGGCCTCGACGGGACCGTCCACGAGGGAACGCCCAGCCCGTCGGTGGCCGCGATCCTGAAGATGCACATCGGCGTCTACCAGGCCCGGCCCGACGTCAACGCCGTCATCCACACCCATTCGCCGTACGCCACCAGCTACGCCCTCGCCGGCGTGTCGCTGCCGGCCCGGTACGAGGCCCTGCTGGTGCACGGCCAGCCCGTCGACATCCCGGTCGCGCCGTGGGCGCCACGCGGCACCGAGGAGGCGGTGCGGTCGATCGCCGAGACGTTCGCGGCGCACCCCCGCACGTACGCGATCCTGCTCGGCAACCACGGCCTGCTCGTCGCCGGCGACTCCGCCCGGCACGCCGCGAGCCTCGTCGTGGCGATCGAGGAGGCGGCCGTCTCCAGCATCGGCGCCGAGCCGCTCGGCGGCCCGGCGCCGTTCCCCGACCACGTCCACGACCTCGACCTGCGCCTGCGCTTTGAGGAGCCGACCGCATGACCACCCGTAGCCGCCGGATCGCCGGCGCCCTCGCCGCCGTCCTGCTCACCACGTCGCTCGCCGCCTGCGGCGGGAACGACGAGCCCGCCGCGGCGAGCGCCGACGGCCTCACCACCGTCCGGCTCGCCTCGTCGCCGCTGGGCCACCTCGCGCCCATCTACCTGGCCCAGGAGCGCGGCATCTTCGCCAAGCACGGCCTCAAGGTCGAGGTCGACACCGAGACCTCCGACC
>NZ_JAGPXV010000688.1:0-2955 GCF_018070405.1 Micromonospora sp. D75 | reverse complement strand
GTGACGAACCGCTGGGCGGTCAGTTCGGGGCGGTTGAGGTAACCGTCGGCGACGCCGAAGCCGGCGATCAGGATCTCCCCGGGAACCCCGGCCGGCAAGAGGTCGAGGTTCGCGTCGACGACGCGGACCTGCCGGTTCGGCATCGGCCAGCCGATCGGCACGTACGCGCCACCCCACCCGGCCGACGCGTCGAACCAGGTGCACGCCACGGCGATCTCGGCCGGCCCGTACGCGTTGACCACCCGCGTGCCCGCCGTCAGCCACCGCTGGGCCAGCCGTGGCGGGACGGCCTCGCCGCCGAAGATGACGCAGCGGAGGCCGGGACAGGCGGCCGGGTCGAGCGGGGCGATGTTGGTGGCCGGTCCGAACGTGTGCGTGACGCCCTGGGTGTTGACGAGGTCGGTGAGCCGGCGCGCGTCGAGCAGATCGTCGCGCGGGCACACGACGACGCGGCCCCCGCCGGTGAGCGCGGCGAAGATCTCCCCGAACGCGGCGTCGAAGACCGGTGCCGCCGAGTGCAGCATCCGGCTGCCGGGGCCGATGGCGCACTCGCCGGTCATCCACGCCAGGAAGTTCGCCAGCCTCTCGTGTGACAGCACCACGCCCTTCGGCGTGCCTGTCGAACCCGACGTGTAGATGACGAACGCCGGCGCGTCCACCGGCACCGCAGGCAGATCCGCCACCGCACCGGCCGGTACCGCGGGCCAGCCGTCGTCCAGCGCCACCACCGTGACCCCGTCGCCGGCGGGAATCCGGGGCGCTACCGCACCGACCGTCAACACCACCCGCGCGCCGTGGTCGGCCAGCAGCACCCGCATCCGCTCCGCGGGCCACGACACGTCCATCGGCGTGTACGCGGCACCCGCCCGCAGCACGCCCATCGTCGCCACCAGCGACCACAACCCGCGCTCCAACGCCACGGACACCACGTCACCGGCACGGACACCCACCGACCGCAGGTACGCCGCCAGCAGCCCGGACCGGCGATCCAGCTCCCCGTACGTCAGCACCTCGTCGCCCGCGACACCCGCCACCGCCTCCGGCGACCGCCGCGCCCAGCTCAGCACGAGCTCGTGGATCGGCTCACCCGGGATCTCCCGCACCGGGCCGCGCCCCCACGTCAGCAACCGCTCCCGTTCCGCGGCGTCCAGCAACGGCAGTCGCGACAGGGCGATCTGCGGCGCCGCCGTCCCGGCGGAGACGAGCACCACCACCTGATCCACGAGTCCCCGCACGAACTGCGCGGAGAATCCCTCCACCGCGTAGTCCACCCGCAGCACGGACCCGTCCGCCGCCACGCGCACCACCATGTCGACGTCCACCACGGCCGGTCCCGTCTCCGCCACCGGACCGTCGGTGAACTCCACCGCCACCGGGTCCGGCCGGTCCGGGCCCGCCACCGGCGCCGTCCACGCCAGTCCCACCCGCGCCGCCAACTCCCCGAATCCCGGGTCGCCCGAGACGTCCACCCGCGCCACCGACCCACCGGCCGGGGCCAGCCCGAGCACCACCTCGTCCTGGCCGGTCCAGCGGGCCAGGACCGCCACGAGCCCCGCCACCACGACGTGTCCGGCCGGTGTCACGCGCGACGGCCAGGCGGGAAGCACCCGGTGCACCGAGGCCGCCCGCGCGGGCCACACCGCCGGCCTCCGCAGGTCCCCCACGAGTTCCAGAGCAACCGCGCCGTCCGCGGCCTGGGCGCCATCGAACCCGACAGACAACAGCTCGACCTCCGATCGAAAGGGGACGACCGAAAGGCTCAGGGCCGCGACGATCGGTCAGCCGGGATGCCGTACGCCGGACGGCGGGGGTTGGCGCGAGGCGCGTCGACGGGCGGCACCGCTCGCGGGCCACCCGATCCGGTGCGCTGAGAGTGGCAACGACGAGCCGACGGGGCCCGACCATACGAAGCGCTGTGCAGTGACGTACACCCCTAGAGATCGGCACGTCGACCCCTAGCGCATCAGCCGGAGATCTCCTCCCCGGGCAGGCCCGGGACGTTTCGGCGGTGCCCGCCGGCCGCGTCGAGGCCGGGCCGGCGATGTGAGCTGGCAGGGGGCGTGGCCGTCGGAATCCGGGCACTCGACAGCGCGGGCTGCGACAGCGCCGTCCGGCGACTCCAGCCCTTCTGAAGAACAGCTTTTCGGTCAGCCCGAGTCGATGGTCCCGCTAGGAGTATCGGCGGCCTCGGCGGCGAAAGAGCCGTCCGCGTTCGCCTGTCTGGCCCATCCCGGGGCAGTGCATAGTGACTATGATCTTTCGATCATGACGCCGGTCGGTGGCTGGAAACTCGACCGCTGACCGGCGGTGTGCACCTCGCCGCCGCAACGCTGGCCATGAGCCAGCCGGCTTCCCGGCCGGTCCAGCTCACGACCGTCCGGTCGGTGCACGCGGCACGCCTGGCTCTCGCGGCCGAGCGGCCGCATCAGGACCGGGAGCCCACCCCTTCGGCCACGTTCTCCGCTGTTCGTGGCTGTGGCGCACCGGTTTCACCGCCACCCCGAGGCCCGCACCGGGCCGGCATGTCAGGAGACTAGATGCAGGCGCCCATCCAGGTACAGGTGTTCGCACACGACGGGGTGGTCCTGGCCCGACCGCCCGACCCGTCGGCCACCGCCGACAGCCCCTATCTCGCCGGCGCGGGCGCCGCTCTCCACAACGGCCTGGACATGATCACGGGTCTGCACCTGACCCTTCCGCACCAGTCGGCGGCGATCTGCAGCACCGGCTCCAGCGCGGACAAGTCGCTGCGTCTGCTCAGCCGGAGTGGTCTGAAGACGCCCAGCGACCTGCGGAAGTTCCGTTCCGGCGCGCAGGCGGTGCGGTACGCGCGGGAAGCCGTCGAGCGGGGCGAGACGCTGGAGTTCCAGTTCCCTCCGCATGACCCGCTGCTGCGGGCCGCTCGCGCCCGGGTGCCCGCGGATCTGGTCGCCCGCCTCAACAACAAGACCGTGC
>NZ_JAGPXV010000687.1:0-2971 GCF_018070405.1 Micromonospora sp. D75 | reverse complement strand
CGCGTACCTCGAAGGTGGTGTGGTCGAGCACGGCGATGCCGCCGGGCCCCTCCTGCCCGTCCGCGCCGCCGAGCGCGGAGACGTAGATGCCGTCCGGCCCGCAGTGCACGGTGTGCGGGCGGGAGTATCCGGCGCGCTTGCCGAGTTCCTCCGGGCCGATCACCTTCACCAGTTCGGGGCGGCGCGGGTCGGGCTTGGTGTCGAGCACGTGGATCCGGGACGAGCGCAGGCCCGGCACGATCAGGTAGCGGCGTTCCACGTGCGGGTGCGGCGCGGTCGGGCAGAGCGCGCTGCTGCAGGCGTTCCAGCCGAAGTGGTGCAGCTCGTCGCCGGTGTTCGGCAGCTCGGTCCAGCCCACCACCCGGCCGTACGAGTCGGAGTCCGGGTCGGTGTCGAGCACCGCGATGGCGTCGGGGCGCTGCCCGGCGCGGTCGAACGCGGCGACGTACGCGAGCTTCTCGGCCGGCGCGGTGGCGGCGAGCGCGGGGGAGGGGTAGAAGGTCGGGTCGGGGGTCCAGCGGGTCATCGGTTCTCCCTCGCGGTCAGCCGGCGGGTACGCCGAGGCGGTCGAGCAGGTGGCGGCGCAGCGCGCCGAGGGCCGGGTCGTCGGGGCTCGGGGTGGGGCCGAGGCGTACCGGCACCTCTTCGGCGATCACGCCGTCGTCGAGGAGCAGGACGCGATCGGCGAGCAGCAGCGCCTCCTCCACGTCGTGGGTGACGAGCAGCGCGGCGAAGCCGTGCTGGGCGCGCAGCCGCCGCAGCAGCCCCTGCATGCGCAGCCGGGTCAGCGCGTCCAGCGCGCCGAACGGTTCGTCCAGCAGCAGCAGGTCCGGTTCGCGGACCAGCGCGCGGGCCACCGCGACCCGCTGCGCCTGCCCGCCGGACAGCTCGGCGGGCCAGGCCCGGCCCCGGTCGGCGAGCCCGACCTCGGCCAGCGCGCGGCCGACCCGGTCGCCCACGTCCGGCCCGGTCAGGCCGAGCGCCACGTTGTCCGCCACCCGCTTCCACGGCAGCAGTCGATGCTCCTGGAACACCACGGCGGCGGTGCCGTGCACCGTGTGCTCGCCGCCCGCGTCGCCGTCGAGCCCGGCCAGCACGCGCAGCAGCGTGCTCTTGCCGGATCCGCTGCCGCCGAGCAGCGCCACCGTCTCCCCGGCGGCGATGGTCAGGTCGACCCCGGCCAGCACCACCGCCGGGCCGAAGGACCGGGTCACCGCGCGTGCGGTGAGCACCGGCCCGGTCAGGTCGCGCGCAGTCCGCGTCGCCACGCCAGCGTCCTCCTCTCCGCGTACCGAATGAGCAGGTCGGAGGCGAGCCCCAGCAGCGCGTAGATGAGCAGGCCGAGCACCACCACGTCGGTCTGGCTGAACTCGCGTGCCTCCATCATCAGGAAGCCGACGCCGGTCTGCGCGTTCACCTGCTCGCCGACGACCAGGCTGAGCCAGGCCGCGCCGATGGCCAGCCGCAGCCCGAGGAACAGCGACGGCAGCGCGCCGGGCAGCACCACGTGCCGCAGGCGGGCCGCCGCGCCGAGACCGCAGGTGCGCGCCGCCTCGACCAGACGTTCGTCGATGTCGCGGATGCCGGCGTACGTGTTGAAGTAGATCGGGAAGAACGCACCGAGCGCGACGAGCGTGACCTTCAGCGACTCGCCGATGCCGACCCAGATGATCAGCAGCGGGACCAGGCCCAGGTGCGGCAGCATCCGGGCCATCTGCACCGGCGGGTCGACCAGGTCGTCGCCGAGGCGCAGCAGCCCGGCCGCCGCGCCGAGTACCAGCGCCAGGCCGCCGCCGATGAGCAGGCCGAGCGCGGCGCGGGTGAGCGAGTCGAGCAGGTGCACGCCGAGCGTGCCGTCGCTCGCCAGCCGCCACCCGGTGGCCAGCACCGCGCTGGGCGCGGGCAGCTTCTCCGCGGCGAGCAGGCCGGTGCGCGCGGCGACCTCCCAGCCGAGCACGAGCACGAACGGGCTCACCGCGCGCCGCCACCGCCGCGAGGCGCGGGCCCGCGACCGCTGCGGCGTCGCCCGATCGGGTACGACAGCGGGGCTCGCCTCGGCCAGCGCCGGACCGCTCACTGGAACGCCTCGTTGAACCGGCCGTCCACCCGTCCGGCGATGTCGACCGGTCCGGGCACCAGCTTCAGCTCCACGAAGCTGTCCGCGATGGCCTGCAACTCGGCGCCGATCTCCGGGGTGACCGGGGCGAGCGGCTTGGCGCTGCGGGCCAGCGCCCGGGTGGTCACGTCGAGCGGGATCTTCAGCTCCGGGGCGAGGACGGCGGCCCGCTCGGTCGGGTGGGCGATGCCCCAGTCCGTGGTCTGCCGGTACGTGTCCAGGAACGCGCGTACGTCGTCGGTGCGGTTCTTCACCGCGTCCGGCGCGGCCAGCACGTACTCGCGGTTGCCGGCCAGGCCGGTGGCGTCGGCGAGCACCCGTACGCCGGGCTGCTCGGCCAGCGCGAAGTAGGGATCCCAGATGATCCAGGCGTCGACCTGCCCGTTGTCGAACGCGGGCCGCCCCTCGGCGGGCTTGAGGTACTTCACCTTGATGTCGGCGAGCGTCATCCGGTTCGCCTCCAGCAGCTTGACCAGCAGCCAGTGCACGTTGGAGCCCTTGTTCAGCGCGACCGTCTTCCCGCGCAGGTCGGCGAATCCACGATACGGGCTGCCCGCCTTGACCAGAACCGCCTCGCCCTGCGGGATCGGCTGGGACGTGCCGACCACGGAGAACGGGATCTTGCCGGCGGCGGCGAACACGGGTGGGGCCTCGCCGACCTGACCGATGTCGATCGAGCCGGCCTTGAGCGCCTCGGTCAGCGCCGGGCCGCTCTCGAACAGCGACCAGGTGACGTTCTTCGCGTCGCCGCGCGCCTTGACCAGGCTGAGCCCGCCGAAGCGCTGGTAGCCGATCCGCAGCGGGCCGTCACTGCCGCCGCCGCTGGCGTCGGCCGCCTCGCCGCCGCAGGCCGTC
>NZ_JAGPXV010000686.1:0-2973 GCF_018070405.1 Micromonospora sp. D75 | reverse complement strand
GATCTCACTTGGCGAGATGAGGGCGGGAAGCGGCACCCCGCCTGTCGGTGGGCGAGCTTCCGGTGCCAGGCGTCCTGCGGTTGGCGGGGTCGGGCGGTCAGCCGCAATGGGTGCGACCGGAGGTCAGCCAGGGCGAGCGGACGTCGGCGGAGGTCAGCCGCAGCGGGTGCGCTGACGCGGGCCGGGCCCCACTCCCGCGAGGGCGCGGAGGACGGCAGCGGCGAGGGTGGTGCCGCGCAGACCTGGTCAGCGGTAGACGGCGCGGTGGGCGGCGGCGATCGTGCGGGCGTACACCGCGCCGGTGACGGCCCGGTCGCGGGCCAGGGCGGCCCGCGCCGCGTTCGCCCCCGGCGCGCCGTGCACACCGCCGCCGGGGTGGGCGGAGGCGCTGGCCAGGTAGAGCCGGTCCACCGGGGTGTCGGCGCGGCAGTGCCACCGCCGAGCGCGCCGCCCACCAGGCTCGGCTCGGCGGCCTCCAGGTCGGCCGGGGCGGCCACGTGCCGCCCGACGACCGAGGCCCGGAAGCCCGGCGCCGCCTCCTCCAGCACCTCCTCCATCCGCTCCACGTGCCCCGCGACGTCCTCGGCCCGCCAGTCCCGGCGGAACGGCAGGTGCGTGTAGGACCAGAGCGACTCGGTGCCCGGCGGCGAGTGGCTCGGGTCGGCCACCGACATCTGCCCGACCAGCAGGAACGGGTCCCGGGGCAGTTCTCCGCGGGCCAGTTCGGCCGCGTACGTGGTGAGCCCGTCGAGGTCCGCGCCCAGGTGCACGGTGCCGGCGCCGGCCAGTTCCCGGTTCTTCCACGGCACCGGCGCGGACAGCGCCCAGTCGACCTTGAGCGTGGAGCCGTCCCACTTGAAGTGCGCCAGGTCCTCGACCATCCGGGGCGGCAGCGCCGCCGCGCCGACCAGGTCGAGGAAGAGCGCCGGCGCGGGCACGTCGGCGAGCACCGCGCGGCGGGCCCGCCAGTCGGTTCCCCCGGCGGTACGGACGCCCATCGCGCGGCCCCGGGCGGTGAGCACCCGCTCGACCCGGGCGCCGTACTCGATCCGCCCGCCCCGCTCGACCAGCCGGGCCACCAGCGCGTCGGTGATCCGCTGGGCGCCGCCGACCGGCACCGGCCAGCCCACCTGCTGGCCGAGCATGGCGAGCAGCCAGCCGTACACGCCGGAGCCGGCCTCCTCCGGGGACAGGTCGGTGTGCAGGGCGCAGCCGGCCAGCAGGACCGTGCCGCCCTCGCCCTCAAACAGTTCCGCGCCGAGCTTGCGGACGGGCAGCAGGAGGCGGCGGGCCAGGCGGAGCGCGCCGCCGACCCGGAGTTGCCGCAGCAGGCCCAGCCCGCCGCGTACCGGCGGGAACGGGGTGGTGATGGTCTGCAGCATCGGCTCGGCCACCTGGCGCCAGTCGGCGTACGCGTGCCGCCAGCGCTCCCCGTCGCCGGGCGCGAACGCCTCCAGCGAGGCCGCTGTGGTGTCCAGGTCGCGGTTGACCACGGCGGCCCGGCCGTCCGGAAGCAGGTGCGCCAGCACGTCCGGGGCGTGCGTCCAGGACAGGCCGTGCCGTTCCAGGCTCAGCCCGTCCAGGACCGGAGATGCGTACCCGAGCGGGTAGAAGGAGCTGTAGAGGTCGCTGAGGTAACCGGGCGCTGTCACGTACGCGGAGCGGACGGCCCCACCGGGCGCCTCGGTGGCCTCCAGGACGGTGACGTCCCAGCCGGCGTCCACCAGCAGGTTCGCGGCCACCAGCCCGTTGTGCCCGGCTCCGATGACGACGGCGTCGGCGGTCGAGGTCATCGGATCCGCCTACCCGGCCGGTCACCGGGCGAAACGCGTTTGCCCGGCCCAGGCCGGGGCAAGCAGGGCCGCATGTACACGGTTGCGCAGCTCATAGGTGGAGTGTGGGGTGCCGGCGGCGAGGGCGGCGAGCTTGTCGTCCACGATCCGGCGGACGGGTCGCCGGTGACCCGGACGCCGGTGGCGACCGCCGACGAGGTGGCCAAGGCGGTGGAGGCGGCCCGGGGCGTGGCGGCGGAATGGGCCGCGACCCCGACCGCGGAGCGGGCCGCGGCGCTGCACCGGGCCGCGGACGCGGTCGAGGCGGCGGCCGGAGAGCTGGCCGAGGCGACCACCGCGGAGATGGGCAAGCCCCTGGAGGACGCGCGGGGCGGGGTGGCGGCGGGCATCGGCACGCTGCGACAGTACGCCGAACTGGCGCCGGTCCGGGGCGGCCGGACGCTGCACGGCGCGCACGACGCGCTGGACTTCATGGCCCCCGAGCCACGCGGCGTGGTCGCCGCGATCACCCCGTGGAACGACCCGGTGGCGGTGTCGTGCGGCCTGCTCGGCGCGGCCCTGGTCACCGGCAACGTGGTGGTCCACAAGCCGAGCGAGCGCACCCCGGCCACCGGCTGGCTGCTCGCCCGCGCGCTGGACTCGGCGTTGCCGGCCGGGGTGCTGTCGCTGCTCAGCGGCGGCGGCGAGGTGGGGGCCGCGCTGTCCGGGCAGGACGTCGACGTCGTCGCCCACGTCGGTTCCACTGCGACCGGCCGGGCGATCGCCGCCGCGGGCGCCCGTACCGGCGCGAAGGTGCTGCTGGAGAACGGCGGCAGCGACCCGCTGGTGGTGGACGCGGACGTCGACCCGGTCTGGGCGGCCGAGCAGGCGGCGCTCGGGTGCTTCGCCAACGCCGGTCAGATCTGCGTGGCGGTGGAACGCGTCTACGTGCACCGGGACGTCGCCGAGGGCTTCCTGGACGCGCTCGTGGCGCGCGCCGAGGCGCTCACCGTGGGCCCCGGCCGTGACCCGGAAACGCAGCTCGGCCCGCTGGTGGACCGGCGGCACCGGGACCACGTGCACGGGCAGGTGAAGGCCGCGCTCGCCGACGGCGCCCGGGTACGCGCCGGCGGTGTGCTGCCGGAGGGGCCGGGCGCGTTCTACCCGGCGACAGTTGTCGAGGGGTGCCGGCTCGACATGG
>NZ_JAGPXV010000685.1:0-2974 GCF_018070405.1 Micromonospora sp. D75 | reverse complement strand
GCACGGGACGCGGCGACATCCGTCACCACCGGCTCGTCGGAGGAGCCCTGCGGTGCCGTGCCGGTGGCGGCGCCCGGCGTCGCCGTCAGGGTCGGCGTACCGGCCGTCGGTGACGTGCCGGCGGAGGTCGGCGGGCCGACGGAGACCGGCGGGCCGGAGGTGCCGCCCGGCCGGGTGGGCTCGCCGGGCCGGCCACCGGCGACCGGCGGCGGTGCGACGGTTCCTCCCGCCGGTGGTGGCGCCGCCGGCTCACCGCCCGTGGGCGGCGGCGGTGGTGGCGGTGGCGATGGAGGGGCGGGGCGTTTCGGCGCGACGCCGGGACGGGGCGCGTCGTCGGCGTTGCGGTTGAGGGAGAACGACCAGCCCTCGAAGCTGCCGGACGCCGGCTTGCGGTTGAGCACGCCCTTGTCGCTGTACGTCCAGCTGCCGCCGTTCGGGGCGTGCCAGTACGACCAGTAGGCGCTCGCAGGCGGGGTGTCGACGCACTTCTCCGTCGCGGCCGACGGCTTGCCGTCGATCCGGCAGATGAACCCCTCGCCCCAGCGCAGGGTTCCGGTGATCGGGAAGCCCGCGTTCTTGAGCGCCGCGAGGCCGGTGGCCTGGGTGCCCGGCGCGCACCGCACCACCGTCCCGCCGCCGAGTTCGTTGAAGTCCACCACGACTGTGACCCCGGAGGCGTCCGGGCAGTAGCCGGCCGACCCGGCGGCCACCGCAGGACTGCCCGGTCCGATCGTGGTGCAGGCGGTGACCAGGGCGACGGCCAGCGCGCCACGGGCGGCGCGGAGGCTCATCCCGCCCGCCGTCGGCCGAGCACGAGCAGTGTCACTCCGCCACCGATCAGCAGCAGCGCGATCAGCAGGTAGCTACCGATCGCCACGCCGGTCGTCGGCAGCCCGCCCGGCCCGGACGCGGCCGGGGTCGTGATCGGCGGCGCGACGGTGGCCGGCGCCGCGGTCGTGGGCGCGGGTGTCGCCGGAGGGCTGGTCACGCTCGGCGTCGGGCCGGCGGTGCCGGTCGGTGGAGGCGACGTGGTGAGCGTGGGAGACGCGGAGGGCGTGGACGGCGCGGTGGGCGAGGCCGTGCCGGTCGGGGTGGGAGTCGACGTGGGCGGCGGGTCGAGGCCGATCCGGCCCAGCGGGACCTGGGCCAGCCCGAGCAGGGCCTGCGCGGTGGCCCGGCGCCACTGGTCCCGGTCGGTGTCGGTGATCCCGGCCGCCGCGGCAGCCGTGAATCCGTCGGTGTTGTAGGCGATCGCGCCGGCGTCGGCGGAGGCCGCGCCACCGTTGCCCGCGGTGAGCTGCAGCGCGGCCAGGGCCGTCGCCGCCCGGGCGGCCTCGTCGTCGCGGCCGGCGGCGGCGAGGGCCTGCCCGGCCAGGCCGGTGCTGTTGGAGTTCGCGCCGGTGGTGGGTCCCGAGCCGCCGAAGGAACCGTCGGCGTGCTGCTGGGTGACCAGCCAGTCGGCGCCCTTGCGGGCGGCGTCGCCGGCGCCCGTGGCGCCGTCCTCGGCGGCGGCCAGCAACGCCTGCACGGCCATCGCGGTCGAGTCGACGTCGAGGGTGGCGCCGGGCTGGTCGTCGCAGGACGGCGACGGCCCGTCGGCGGCGTCCGGGTAGAGCCGGAAGCCGCCCGCCGCGCACTGCTGCCGGATCAGGAAGTCCACCGGATCCTGTGGCAGGTCGCCGCTGCGGGCCAGGCCGAGCACGGCGAAGGACTGGTCGAAGGTGTTGCTGGCGTCCGGGCCGCTGTCGGCGGTGGTACGGCTGGTGATCCGTCCCCGCTGGTGCCCGGCGTCGGCCGTGGCGATCAGCGACAGGGTTTCCGCCCGCAGGTCGTAGCCGCCGAAGTCGGTGGGGTCCGCGTCGGCGGCGGCTGCGGCGTAGAGCAGTTTGGCGGTGGCCCCGCCGTCGGTGAAGCCCTCGATGCCCCAGTCGTCGTAGCTGTTGTAGGACCGTACGTGTGTCGCGACCTGCGCGGTCGCCGCCTGCCGGGTCGGTGCGTCGACGCCGGTGGCGGACAGCGCGACCAGGCCGTCGATGGTCAGCCCCCAGTCCTCGGGGGCGAACGGGCCGGGCAGCGCCCCGTCGGTGAACTCGCCGGCCAGCCAGGACGCGGCGTCGCGGGCGGCGGTGACGTGGGCCGGGGCGGGTGCCGCGACAACGGCCGGCGGGGTGCCGGTGATCGCGGCGAGAGCCGTCACCGTGGCTGTACCGAGACCGGTGGTGAGACGCCGGGACAGGGGCATCAGGGGTGCCTTTCGCAGAGCGGTCGGTGAAACCTCCGGAAAGCACCCCGAGAGACGGACACCCCGCTCCGCGTGCTGCGGTGGGCGGGGTGGTCGGACCTCGGCGGCCCGGACTTCACCCTGTAGACCTCGACAGTGGAAGCCGCTCGTCCCGGGCGGGGCATTCCGGCTCGCGAAAGGGACTCTCGCTCACGGTTGCGGGTCAGCGCCGGCTTCGAACCGGCTTCCCCCCACACGGGACGTATGCAGTTGTGCCCGGCGCACCGGGTGCCGACACCGTACCGCCCGGGCGCGCGACGACGCCAGAGCAGCTGCCGGTACCCGGCGCGCCGCTGGTCACACCGTTCGCAGCCGGCGGGTCAGGGAGCGGCGATGCTCGGCGGGGCGCCGGCGCCGAAGGACCAGCCCTCGACGCTGCCCGGCGCGGGGTTGTAGCCGGTCGCCCCCGACGTGCTGTAGGACCAGGAGCCGCCGCTGGACGCGTGCCAGTACGACCAGTACGCGGTGGCCGGCGGGGTGTTGACGCACGGCTCGGTCGCGGCGGTGGGCTTGCCGTTGATCCGGCAGACGAAGGCCAGGCCCCAGCGGGCGGTGCCGGTGACGGTGAAGCCGCCGTCGGCACGCTGAACGGACACCAGCCAGCGCAGCCCGGCGGCGGCGTCGGCCGGACGGTCCGCGGCGCGCAGCGCCTGCGTCACGAGCGCGGTGGCGTCCACGTCGGACGTGCAGACC
>NZ_JAGPXV010000684.1:0-2975 GCF_018070405.1 Micromonospora sp. D75 | reverse complement strand
GAACGACAGGAGCCCGGCGGGCACGCCGCCGGGCTCCTGCGTAACCGGGTCCTGGGGAGGCTCCGGATCTGTATTTGTAGTGCAAGAACCACGTCGGCGGCATGGGCCGCGGGTACGTGTGCTCCCGCCGCAGGCGTGACGAAACCCTCAGCCGTTCAGCCAACCGTACGGGCGAGGCCCCTCGCGTACCCGATGGCGAAGCGGGTTGAATGGGGCGATGCAGAACCTGTTGCCTGAGCCACCGGCCACCCTGCTCCCGGCCCACGAGGAGGCCGACGCCGCGCTGGCGGCGGCGGCCGAGCAGGGCACCGACGAGGCGTACGCCGAGGTCGCGGCCCGCTTCCCGACCTACAGTGCGGCCTGGGCCGCGCTGGCCGGCCGCGCGCTCGCCGCGGGCCAGGTCGTCACGGCGTACGCGTACGCCCGCACCGGCTACCACCGGGGCCTCGACCAGCTGCGCCGCAGCGGCTGGAAGGGCCACGGCCCGGTGCCCTGGTCGCACGCGCCCAACCAGGGCTTCCTGCGCTGCCTCTACGTGCTGTCCCGCGCGGCGGGCGAGATCGGCGAGGCGGACGAGGCGGCCCGGTGCGCCCAGTTCCTCCGTGACTGCGACCCGGCCGCCGGAGACGCGCTCTCCGGCGACTGACCACTGCCGCGACGGCCGGTCCCCACCCGGGTACCGGCCGTCGCGCCCGTCCTACAGCCCTTCCGCCACCGACGCGGCGATCTTCAGCCAGGCGTCCCGGGTGGCGGAGGAGAGCTGCCCGTACCGCAGCGGCTCGCCGGTGTCGATGAGCCGCTCGTACGGCGCCAGCAGCACCGCCCGGGTCCGCGCCGCGAAGTGGGCCTGGATCGCGGGCAGGTCGATCTCCTTGCGCGACGGCGGCATCGACACCACTGTCACCGCCTGCCGGACCAGCCGCTGCCGGCCGCTCTGCTCCAGGTGGTCGAGCATCCGGGCGGCGGTCTCGGCCGAGTCGTTCCGGGCCGACATGGTCACCACGAGCTGGTCGGTGGCGTCCATCGCGGCCTGCCAGTTCTGCGCCCGGACGTTGTTCCCGGTGTCCACGAAGATCAGCTTGTAGAAGCGGCTGACCACCTCGCGGATCTCCGCGAACGCGGCGGCGGTGAGCATCTCGCCGCCGGTCGCCGACTCGTCCGAGGCGAGCACGTCGAACATGCCCTCGCCCTGCGAGCGGACGTACTGCGACAGATCGCCGACCCGGCCGTGCGGCCCCTGGAACTGCGCCAGGTCGCGCAGCATGTCGCGCACCGTACGGGCGTGGAAGTCCTGCTGCGCCCGCATGCCGAGGGTGCCCTGGGTCTCGTTGTTGTCCCAGGCCAGCACGTATCCGCCGCGCTTCTGGCCGAACGTCATGGCGAGCAGCAGGATCGCCACCGTCTTGCCGGCGCCGCCCTTCGGGTTGACCACAGTCACCTGGCGCAGCCCGCCGAAGTTGCGGCGGACCATCTCGATGTCGCGCTTCACCTCCTGCTCGTGCCGCCCGGGCGCGAGCCGGACCAGCCCGATCTTGTTGACCACCGCGCGTACGCCCATGGTGGCCACCGGGTCGACCGGCCGGGCCTGGCGGCGGCGGGCGAAGTCCTCGGCGGTCGGGGGTACCGCCTGCTGCGGCGTCCAGCCCTGCTCCGGGTACGCCGGCTGCTGTGGTGGCTGGGGCGCGGCCGGACCGGACACCGGCGGGGCGGGCACGTGCGGTGGCACCGGGGCGCCGGTCTGCGCCGGCCCGGTCTGCGCTGGGCCGTTGTGCGCTGGGCCGTTGTGCGCCGCGACTGCCTGCGTCGGTCCGGCCTGCGCCGGACTGGCTTGCGCCGGACTGGCCTGCGCCGGGCCGGTATGGGCCGGGCCGGGCTGTGGCGTCCAGCCGGGCGGCGGGTACCAGCCGGGCTGGCCGGGTTGCGGCTGGTAGCCGGCCTGTGGGTAGCCGGCCTGGGGATAGCCGGCCTGCGGGTAGCCGTTGCCGTAGGGCGACGGCGGCGCCGGCACGCCCGGCGACGGTGGGAACGGCCCGAGACGCGGCGGCTCCGGCGCCGGCTCACCCGTGCCCGGCGACGACGCTCCGGTGACCTGCGCCCGGCCGGTCACCGGGGCGGTGTCGGGCGGCGGGAGCGCAGTGCCGGCGACCGAGGCCCGGCCGGAGACGGCGCCGTCGGCGTGGACGGCCCGCGCCGGGTCGGTGCCGGACCCCGGCGTGTCGCTGTCAGCGGGAACGAGGTCCGGTGCGGAGTCGGCAGTGGCCCGCTGCGGCGGCTGGGCCCACGGCGACGCGGCCCGGCCGTTGCCGGCACCCTCGCCGTCCGCGTCGGCCGATGCCCGCGCGTCGGCCGAGCGCGCCGTTGTCCGCGTGTCCTCCGGGTCGGCTGCCGTCTGCGTGTCAGCTGGGTCCGGCAGTGTCCGCGTGGCGGCCGGATCGGGAGCGGGCGCGCCCTGCAACGAGGGATATGCGGCGGCCGGATCCGGGCCGGGCGCTGCCTGCGACGCGGGAGGCGTGGCGGCCGTGACCGGTGAGCCCGGCTGGGCCGGCGTCGCGCCGGGAGGCGGCTGGTCGAGCGTGAACGGCAGGTCCAGGTCGACCGCGGGCGCCGGTGGCCCCGGGACGTCCGACGTCGACGGCGTGGGGGCGTCGGCCGGCGGAAGCGGCCAGGGCACGGCCGCCCAGGGCGGGGCGGTGACCACGCCGTCGTTCTCCTCCGGCGGCCAGAGCGGCTCGACGTCCCGCTCCGGCACCTGCCCTCGACCCGGCACGTGGGCCCGGTCGTCGTTGTCGTGCACCACGGTTCCTCCCCATTCCTTCCGCCGAGGATAGGCGGTACGGCCAGCGGCGCGAGCCGGACGGGGATCGACCGAGGTCAGCCCGTCCAGACCGCCCAGGCGCCCGGCTCGGTCCACCAGGAGCGCTTGCGGCTCAGCTCGCCCTCGACGCCGTCGTCGAGGAAGGGCACCTTCTCGTCGC
>NZ_JAGPXV010000683.1:0-2986 GCF_018070405.1 Micromonospora sp. D75 | reverse complement strand
GGCGGGCTACTCGGTGGGCATGGTCGCGGCCGAGCGCAAGGACGGCAGGAACACGATCGGCGGCACCCGCATCGTGGTGGACACCGGAGATCGTTACTTCACCCGCTCCGGCGGCGACAACGACGCCCACCTGGTGTTGCGGCACGAGATCGCGCACTCGCTGATGACGCCCCGCACCGACCCGGCCGCCGTGGACGAGTTCAGCAAGCTCGACGAGTGGGTGGTCGAGGGGTTCGCCGAGTACATCGCCTTCCACGGCCGCCCGCTGGCCGCCAGCGAGCGCACCGCGCCGGCCCTGCAACTGGTCCGCGACGGCGGGAACGGCTGGAACGGCACGCTGCCCAGCAACGCCGACTGGCAGAAGAGCGGCCTGCTGACCTACCACTACTGGCTCGGGCACACCGCGATGACGCACCTCGCCGAGAAGCACGGTGAGCCGAAGTTGTTCCGCTTCGTCGAGGCGGTCTACGCCGGCGCCCCGACCGACCGCGCCGCCCGGGACGTGCTCGGCGTGTCGCTCGACGAGTTCCAGGCCGGCTGGGCCGACTACGTCCGCGAACTGGCGGGCTGACGGAAACGGGAGACGACCGATGACGTATCAGCACCAGCAGTACCCGCCGCCCGCGTACCCACCGGTGGGCCGGCCGGGTCCGGGCGGTGCGCCGCCGGCGGCGCCGAAGCGGCGCGGGCGCGTCGCGTTGCTGGTGGCCGGTGGGCTGGTGGCCGTGCTCGCGGTCGCGGCCGGCACCGCCTACGGAGTGTCCCGGCTGGTCGGCGGCGGTGACGACGGTGGGAGGAAGCTGCGTGCCGCGTGGGTGCTCGACTTCCCGGAGCTGCAGCGCAACGGCCTGAAGACGTACGACGGGCAGGACATGTTCGGCGCCTGGCTGGCCGGTGACGCGGTGGTCCGGGCCCAGCCGGACGGGATCATCGCCTACCGGCTCGGCGACGGCGGCCAGGCGTGGGGCGTGCCCGCGCCGCAGGGGGCATCGCTGTGCGCGGCCGCGCAGACCCTCGCCGACGGGCGGGGCGTGGTGGCGCTCGGCCCGGCCGACTCGTGCGACACGCTCGTCGGGTTCGATGCGGCCGGTGGCACGCAGGCGTGGCGGGTGACGTTCCCTGTGGAACGCCGGACGGGCCGGTCCGAGACCGTCGCGCCCGACCTGTCGGTGGCCGCCGGGCAGGTGGTCGTCCGCAGCGGCGGGAACGTCCTCGGCTACTCGCTGGCCGACGGCAGGCGGCTGTGGCAGACCGACGCCGATCGGCTGCTGCCCGGCCGCGACTGCCGCCTGACCGACGCGCAGGCCGCCGGGGACCAGGCCGTCGTCACCACGCTCTGCGACGGAGACCGGGGCGCGCTGCTCGGCCTGGACCCGGCCACCGGGAAGGTGAGCGTGGTGGCCGAGGCGCCGCTGTCGGCCGGCACCGAGGGCAGCGACGCGAAGGTGCTGGAGCGCGACGGCACAGTGGTGCTGGTGCCGTGGAAGCAGGTCACGGCGGACGCGGCGATCACGGTCCTGCGGTGATGATCTGCATGTCCCGCAGCGCCGAGGGCTCCGCCCGCTCCGTGATCTTCTTGCCGTTCGCATCCACCAGGACCACCGTGTAGCGGTCACCGCTGCGGACCCGGACCACCATCGACCCGTCCGGCTGGAAGAAGACCTGCCGCAGTTGACGTCCCTCCAGCGGCAGCGACACCTCCGCGCCGGTCCGGGTGTCGAGCACGGCGTTGACCAGTAGCTCCCGTGCCGCGTCCCCGTACGTGCCGTTCCGGTCGATCCGCAGGAGCGCGACCCGCCGGCCGTCCGGGGAGAGACTGGACAGGTCGAAGGAGACGTACCGGCTGCCCTTGGTGCCCAGGTCCGGCACCGTCCGGCGCGCCCTGCCGTTCCGGTCGGTGAGGACGATCGTGCCGTCGGAGCCGTCGGCGAACGCCAGCGTCCCGTCCGCCGCGAACACGGCGTGACAGCCGTCGAGGCCCGTCACCCTGGTGAACTTCCCGGAGGAGACGTCGAGCACGCCGGTGGCCGGGTCGTCGCCGCCAGCGTTCAGACGCACGACGAGCTGTTGCGAGTTCGGCAGCCAGACGGGTGACCAGCAGACGTCGTCGACGCCGTCCCGGAGCTTGCGCCGCCCCGAGCCGTCGATGGCCGACACCCACACCGCACCGGTCGTCTCGACCCAGGCAACCCTCTGTCCGTCGGGTGACACCGAGACGTTGACCTGCGCCGGCCCGTACGGGAGACCGAGCAGGCGGACCGGGTCGTCGCCCGGACGCCAGGACTGAAGCCGGACGGTGCTCGTCGGGGACGGGGCGTTCGCCAGGTCGGACGGGCCGTAGACGAGCCGCCCGAAGGTCGCGTCACCGTTCGACCCCCCGCCTGTGGTTTCGCTGGGACTGGTCGACGGCGTGCTCGACGGCTCGGCGGACGAGGTCGGGGTGGGCTCGACCGGCGGGGCGGTGACTGTCACCGACGGCCCGGCCGGCACGGGCGTCTGGCTGTTCGGCCGGATCGCCAGTGCCGTTCCGGTCGCGGCGGCCAGCACCACCAGCACGGCGGCAGAAGTGGCGGCGGCCCGCTGGAGGCCGAGCCGCCGCGAGGTACGCAGTGCCCGGTCCCGCAGGTCGACCGGGGTGACCTCCTCGGCCAGATCGGCCAGGTCGAAACGCAGTCGGTCCTGGTTCATCGGGCGGTTCCTTCCGTGACGTACAGCTCGGCGAGCTCCGGTGCCACGCTGCGCAGCTTCGCCAGCGCCTTCGAGGTCTGGCTCTTGACGGTGCCGACTGTCACACCGAGCAGGTCGGCGGCCTCGGTCTCGGTGCGGTCCTCGAAGAACCGCAGAACCAGCACGGCCCGCTGTTTGGGAGAGAGCCGGGCCAGCGCGGCCCGGAGGGTCAGCCGGAGCGTGGTCTGCTGGGCGTGGTCGGGGGCCGAGTCGCCTCCGCGCGGCTCGGGCACGTCGCCCGGCATCGACTCGGCCACCC
>NZ_JAGPXV010000682.1:0-2987 GCF_018070405.1 Micromonospora sp. D75 | reverse complement strand
CCCCCCCCCCCCCCCCCGCACCGAGTAAGGAGACGCCCACCACCGAGAAGTACCCCTTGCCGGCCAGCGTCGAGCTGATGCCGGCGCCGTTGACGGTCCAGGTCGCGCCGGTGGGGGCGTACGCGACGTAGTCGTGGCCGTTGACCGTGAAGCCGATGGTGGCGCCGGAGTTGCGCCACACGGTGGGTGTCGCGGTGGCGGTGAGCTGCGCGGTGCCGCCGCTGACCGTGTAGTAGCTGAACGGCAGCCCGTGGCCGATGGTGGCGCGCATGGTGCGGCTGCCGTCGCTCCAGTCGGCGGTGACCGTCCAGTCGCTCCAGCCGGCGGCCTTGACCACCGGCGCCGACAGTCCGGGCATCCCGACGCGGACGTCCTCGCCGTACGGGTAGTGGAACTCGCCGACGCCGGTCGCGGTGCCGCTGATGGCGGGCGTGGTGGTGTACGACAGGCCGAGCCCGTTGTTCTCGGCCTTGAACGCCAGCGGGTGGGCGTGCAGGTTCTCGCTGCCGGCGCAGTTGTTGCGCTTCCAGATCAGCGACGACCACCAGTCGTTCGTGGGGATTGCGCCGGCGGGCGCGTCGGCGGTGGTGAAGATGCGCGGGTTGGTGCTGATCGCGCCGCAGCCCTTGGGCAGCAGGGCGCCGGGCGGCAGCGACTCGGTGTAGCTGCCCGCGCCGACGGCGCCGGCGGTGGCGGTGCCGCCGCCGCCGACCACGGCGCCCAGCAGGCCGGCGGCCAGCACGGACGCGGCGACGAGGGCGGTCGCCCGCAGACCGCGACGGCGGGCCGGGGACGGGACGGGCGCGGTCGGGGGTACGGGGTCGGGAGAGAAATCCCGCAGGAGGGTCATGGAGGTCCCCTTCACGAGGAGAAGGCGGGGTACGGAGTGGTGGTGCGGCACTCGTGAGAGCGCTCTCTTGAGAAGGGACAGTAAGGTTCGGGTTACGGATCCGTCAATGTCTTGTTACCGAAGAGAGCGCTCTCCCGCACTCGCGACCGACCCTTCGATCACCTCACGAAGCGCGCTGACCAGGCTCGACGGTGCGCACGAGCGCCGCCCCGGGCCCAGGCGGCCGGGGGCGGCGTGAGGACGCGTGTGCCTACGCTGCGTCAGGCGGCGGTGGCGGCGAGGCTCCGCGCGTCGGTCCGTGCCGCGGCCGTGCCCGGCTCACCGGCGGCACCGGGCCGGCTGACGCCCGGCTGTCCGGTGACGGGCCGCGAGGCGGACTGCGGCGAGCCGGCGGACTGCCGGGGCGCCCGGGCGGCGCTCAGCCCCGCCTGCGCGTTGTTCCACGCGCCGCAGGGCCAGGCGGCCCCCGCGCAGCTCGGGCTCGCGCAGACACGTTCGGCGTCGGGCTGGTGCGCGTCTGCCACCGCGGCGGCCAGGTCCCACAGCAGCGGATCGGTCACCTCCGCGGGGCGGTCGGTGACGCGGTCTGTGCTGGCTTCGGACATGATTCGGTCCCCCTGTCGTGAACGGCCCCCACCTGTTTCCGGAAACCGCCCCGGCCAAACCTGCGCCCGCCAGGTCGCGGGCATAGGCTGGCCGTCGTGGCGAGGTACTACGACCTGCATCCGGACAACCCCCAGCCCCGCGTGATCCGGCAGGTGGTGGACCTGCTGCGCGCCGACGGGGTGATCGCGTACCCGACGGACTCCTGCTACGCGCTCGGCTGCCGGATCGGCAACCGCGACGGCGTGGAACGCATCCGCGAGATCCGGCGGCTCGACGACCGGCACCCGTTCACGCTCGTGTGCGCCGACTTCGCCCAGCTCGGCCAGTTCGTCAAGCTCAGCAACGCGGTCTTCCGCCAGGTCAAGTCCGTCATCCCGGGCAGCTACACGTTCCTGCTGCCGGCCACCGCCGAGGTGCCCCGGCGGTTGCAGGACCCGCGCCGGCGGGTGGTCGGGGCGCGCGTGCCGAGCCACACGGTGACCCAGGCGCTGCTGGCCGAACTGGGTGAGCCGCTGCTGTCCAGCACGCTGCTGCTGCCCGGCGAGGACGAGCCGATGACCCAGGGCTGGGAGATCAAGGAACGGCTCGACCACCTGATCGACGCCGTGGTCGACGCCGGTGACTGCGGGCTCGAGCCGACCACCGTGGTCGACCTGTCCGGCGAGGAGCCGGAGATCCTGCGTCGCGGCGCCGGAGACCCGGCCCGCTTCGAGTAACGATCACCGATTCCGCCCCGTCCGGGCGCCGTCGTGGGGCACGGTAGGGACCCGGGGGAACGGTGACGGGGGTACGGCGTGGAAGCACTCCTGCTGATCACGGTGCTCGGCGCGACAGTGCTCGTCGGGACCACGATCGGCGGTCGCTACAGCGTCGCGCCGCCCGTGCTGCTGATCGCCATGGGCGCGCTGATCGGCCTGCTGCCGCCGTTCGACAACCTGATCCTCGAACCCGAGGTCGTGCTGGTGCTGTTCCTCCCGGCGATCCTCTACCGGGAGAGTCTGGTCATCAGCCTGCGCGAGATCCGCGCCAACCTGGTGGTGATCATCGGCCTCGCCGTCGTGCTGGTGATCATCACGATGGCCGCTGTCGCGTTCACCGCGCAGGCTCTCGGCGTGGCGGCGTCCGCCGCCTGGGTGCTCGGCGCGGTCCTGGCCCCCACCGACGCCGCCGCCGTGGCCGGCCTGGCCAAACGGATGCCGCGCGGCATCCTCACCACGCTGCGCGCGGAGAGCCTGGTCAACGACGGTACGGCGCTCGTGCTCTTCGCCGTGGCGGCCGGCGTGATCGCGGGCGGGACGGTGCCCGGGCCGCTGCTGCTCACCGGCGAGTTCATCGGCAAGTCGGCCGGCGGCGTGGCCGCGGGACTGCTCGTCGGCGCGGTCGTGGTGCTGATCCGCAAGCACGTCGACGACCCGATGCGCGAGGGCGGGCTGAGCATCCTCACCCCGTTCGTGGCGTTCCTGCTCGCCGACGCGGTGCACGCCAGCGGCGTGCTCGCGGTGGTGGTGTCCGGACTGTTGCTGTCCTACGC
>NZ_JAGPXV010000681.1:0-2988 GCF_018070405.1 Micromonospora sp. D75 | reverse complement strand
GTGTCGCCCTGGGCGAGCTGGGGCTGGTGTTCTGCACCCCGACGCTCGTGGGCGTGCTGGGCCGGGCCGGCCGGCTGCTGCCGCTCACCCCCCGGCTCGCGTTGCGCGACGCCAGCCGCAACCGGTCGTCGGCCGCGCCGGCCATCTCGGCGGTGATGGCCGCCGTCGCCGGAAGCGTCGCGCTCGGCGTCTACGTGGCGAGTGACGAGACCCGCTCCCGGGAACTCTGGCAGCCCGGCCTGCCGCCGGGCAACGTGCTGCTCACCCACTCCGGCGAGATCCCGGCGGGCCCGCCGTCGGCCGAGGTCGTCGCCAACCGGGCCCGCACGGTACTGCCCGACGCCACGGTGACGCCCGTCGCCGTCCCCGGGTGCGCCGGCGACGTCCGGGACAAGAACGACTGCGCGGCGTACGCGCTCGTTCCGCCGGAGCGGCGCTGCCCGTACACCTCCTCCGACCCGGTTCCCGACTCGGCCCGGCGCGATCCGCGCTGCGTGAGCCCCTTCCAGGAGCCGGTCGACGTCTACCTGCCGGCGCTCGTGGACGACGGCGCCGCGCTGGCCGCGCTCACCGGCGCGCCCGCCGACGAGCTGGCCGCCGCGCGCCGGACGCTCGCCACCGGCGGCGTGGTGGTCACCGACGCCCGGCGGGTGGTGGACGGGCAGGTCCGGGTGGAGGTCAACTACAACTCCGGCGGCCCGCCCACCGGGCGTCTCCTGCCCGCGTACGCGCTGCGCGGCGGTCTCAGCGTCGATCGGCTGGTGCTCTCCCCCGCCGCCGCGGACGCGCTCGGCCTGTCCGCCGTACCGCTTGGCTACCTGCTGGACACCGCCGGCTCGCCCACCGATCGGCAGATGGAGATGCTGACCGACGAGCTGTACGACATCGGGCCCATGTCGGCGCAGGTGGCGACCGCCGACCCGCCGTCGGACCAGCGCCCGATGCTGCTCCTGCTGGCGGTGGCCTCGGGGGTGATCACGCTCGGCGCCGCCGCTGTCGCCACCGGCCTCGCCGCGGCCGAGGGCCGCCGGGACCTGTCCACGCTCGCGGCGGTGGGCGCCGATCCCCGGGTACGCCGCCTGCTGTCGCTCTGCCAGGCCGGGGTCATCGCGGTGCTCGGCTCCGCGCTGGGCATCGTCGCCGGGCTCGGCTCCGCCGTGGTCGTCCTGGCCGCGCTCAACCAGCGGTACGCGGACTCCTGGCCGGTGCAGCCGCCGTACCCGGTGACGGTGCCCGGCGTGACGCTCGCCGCGCTGGTCGTGGTGCCGCTGGTGGCGATGGGCGGCGCGGCGCTGTTCACCAGGTCCCGCCTGCCGATCGAACGCCGGCTCGACTGAGCCGGCCACCCAGGCATGATCCACACCATTTCGCCGGAGTGGCGGCATCGCGGTGGGGTGGATGCCACCACTTCGGGGAAATGGAGTCGACCTTGGGGCGGACTGACCGTCCGAGGGGGTGACGGGGCGCGGTGCGGGCGGCACACTTGTCGGATGTCAGCCCTGGGAACCCTCACCCGCCGTCTCGGTCACCAGCGTTGGTTCGGCGCCACCATGCGCCTGCTCGTCCCGGCCGACCGGCTGGTCGGCCGGATGACGAAGGGCCGAGTGGTCGCCTTCGGGCTCGTGCCCACGCTGGTGCTCACCTCCACCGGCCGCCGCTCCGGCAAGCCCCGCAGCAACCCCCTGGTGTACGTCCCCGACGGCGACGCCTACGTGGTGATCGGCTCGAACTGGGGGCAGCAGCACCAGCCGTCCTGGACGTTCAACCTGATGGCCAATCCGGCCGCCGAGGTGGACGTCAAGGGCCGCCGGATCCCGGTCACCGCCGAGCAGGTCACCGGCGAGGAACGGGAACGGCTGTTCCAGCGGCTGGTGCAGGAGTGGCCCGCGTACCGCACGTACGTCGAGCGCGCCGGTAACCGCGAGATCCGCGTCTTCCGCCTGGTCCCGAACGCCTGAGCGCCCCTGCCGCGGACGCGCACAATCCGACATCCGCGCCCCCGGGGCCGCCCGGCCCGATCTGGCTAGGGTTGCCGCAGGCGAGCGCTCGGACGGAGGTGGACCGTGGCTGTCGACGTGAACGCCGAGCGGCGTCTGGACGACCCGCGGTGGCAGGTGGCCGAGCGCGTCGGTGACGCCGTCCTGCGGCGGTTCCCGGCCGACGTGCTGGCGGTCGCCGTACACGGTCCGCTCGCGCACGGCGACGACGACGGCGGCGGGGACCGCGAGGTCGGGTTGCTGGTCGTCACCTACCGGCCCGGCGCCGGGCCGCCGCCGGCCACCCGCCGGGTCGACGGGGTGCTCGTCGACCTGACAGTGGCCGGGGCGGACGACTACCTGCGCCGGGCGACGACGATCACGTCCCGGTGGCCGCTGGCCGCTGATCGGTACGTCACCACCCGTGCCCTGCACGACCCGACCGGCTGGCTGCCGAAGCTGCGCGACGAGCACCTGGCGCGACTGGCGCGGGCCCGGCCGGCGGAGTTCACCGGCGCCGCGCGGCAGGCGTGGTACCGGGGCAGCGCGGCGCACGCCCGGGCGTTGCGGCTGGCCGAGTGGTACGAGACGGACCAGGCACTGCTCATGCTCGGCGAGGCGCGGCTGGCCGCGGCGACGGTGCAGGGGCTGTTCAGCCGCACCTACTTCCGCGACGCCGGGGACGCGGTGCGGCGTACCGGGCTGGCCGGCGCGGACATGACCGAGGTGGGCGCGGCGCTGACCCGCCAGGCCGAGGAGCTGGCCGCCCGGGGCCGGCCGGTCGACGGCACGATCGACGACCTGCTGTCCGGCTGAGGACGGCTCCGCCTCAGCCGATGCCGCCGCCGACGCCGATCAGCGCGCCGATCAGGTAGGTGGCGCCGGCCGCCAGCGCGCCGAGCAGCAGCTGCCGCAGACCGGCACGCCACCAGGCACGGTTGGTGAACCGGGCCACGATCGCACCGGCGACGAAGAGGCCGACGCCGCCGACGGCGAGCGCCAGCCAGAGGCT
>NZ_JAGPXV010000680.1:0-2994 GCF_018070405.1 Micromonospora sp. D75 | reverse complement strand
TCAGTGGAGGAACGGGATTGGTGTGCCGTACGGTGTGCGCGAAGCCTGCAAAACCTTGCCAATGCCGGGGCCTGTGGTCAAGCCGGGATCTCGAGTGCTGTTTCGGGACAGCCATCCCACATGCTGGGGACACGGAACATTAACTGACAATTACTGCACAGAAGCGTGTGACCACTCTGGAGTGACATCCCCTGATCAGGGGGTTGGAGAAAAGAAGGTATTAGGTGATCGGATCACGGGTTGCGCCGACCCCGACCGTTTCCTGCCTCCCTGCGGCTTCCCAAACACGATCTCGTCTGATGAAATCGCGGCCGTGCCGCGCGTGGCGCTGGCCGCTGCACCAGGCACGGGTCAGTGGGTCGCGCGTGGAAGAAACGACGGAGGCGATGTCGTGAGCACCGGACCTACGACCCTGCCCGGGAGCCCCAACGCCGAACAGCGGAACCGGCGACGGCGCCTGCCGAGGCTGCGCGACGCGCGGATCCGCTCGAAACTCGCCCTCATCCTGGTCGTTCCGGTCGCGGCTGTCATCGCACTGGCAACTATCCGACTCGTCTCGGTGGGGCAGGGCGCGTACGAGGCGGACCGGGTCCGGTCGCTGACGGCCGTGTCGGTCGACATCTCGGCGCTCACCCAGGACCTCCACAAGGAGCGGATGGCCGCGGCGGTCTTCCTGGCCAAGCCGGACGAGAAGCCGGACGCGTACAACCTGCGGGTGCGCCAGACCGACGAGCGGATCGCGGCGTACCAGGAGGAGCGGCGCCGCCTCGGCGACGTGCCGGGCGCTGTGAGCAGCCAGCTCAAGGTCATCGACGCCCACCTGTCCACGCTGAACGGCACGCGCCAGGAGGTGCTGGACCGGTCGCAGATGCCGGTGGCCGAGGCCAGCCTGCGCTACGGCATCGTCCTGGACGACCTGGTCGCGTACAGCGACGCGCTGGCCCAGCAGCCGGGCGCGGAGAGCCTGGCCGACGCCCGCCGCGCGGTGGCCGCGTTCGCCCACGCCAAGGCCGAGGTGGCCGAGGAGCAGGCGGTCGCCTTCACCGCGCTCGGCGCCGGCCGGATCGACGAGGAGCAGTTCTCCTCCTTCGTGGCCACCCTGACCGGTCAGCAGGAGGCGCTGCTCACGTTCTCCCGGTCCGCGACGCCGGCCCAGCGGGCCCTGGTGGACCGCACCGTGTCCGGTGACGCGGTCCAGCTCGCCGACCGGGTCGCCGCCGACCTGTCCCGCTCGGTCGGGCGTCCCGCGCTCGTCACCCGCCAGGAGGCGTCCGACGCCATCGGCGCGGTCGACGAGCTGATGCGGTGGGCGGAGATCCAGCTCCTGGACGACCTGCTCGCCGACGCCGACGAGGTACGCGCCGACGTGATCCAGCAGGCGGTCGTGGAGGGCCTGCTGGTGCTGATCACGCTGGCCGTCGCGGTGACGCTCGCCGTGGTGCTCGCCCGGTCGCTGAACGACTCGCTGCGCCGGCTGCGTGAGGGCGCGCTCGCGGTGGCGAACCACGACCTGCCGGACGCGGTGAGCCGGCTGCAGAACGTCAACGCCATCGGCGACGGCGGCGTGGACGAGATCGTCCAGCAGGTCCGGGACCCGATCAAGCTGACCAACCGCGACGAGGTCGGCCAGGTGGCCGTCGCCTTCAACGTGGTCCACCGGGAGGCGGTGCGGGTGGCGGCCGAGCAGGCCGCGCTGCGCACGAGCGTCTCGGCGATGTTCCTCAACCTGGCCCGCCGCTCGCAGAGCCTGGTCGACCGCATGATCGGCGAGCTGGACGCGATCGAGCGGTCCGAGGAGGACCCGAAGCGTCTCGCGCAGCTGTTCGAGCTGGACCACCTGGCCACCCGGATGCGCCGCAACGACGAGAACCTGCTGGTGCTCGCCGGTGCCGACTCGGCGGTGCCGCGTCGCGACGACGCGCTCCTGGTCGACGTGCTGCGCGCCGCGCAGTCCGAGGTGGAGCTCTACAACCGGATCGAGTTCGGCACCGTCGACACCGACATCTCGGTGGCCGCCCACGCCGTCAACGACGTCGTCCGGCTGGTCGCGGAGCTGCTCGACAACGCCACCCGGTTCTCGCCGCCGAACACCTCGGTGGTGGCCGACGGCCGCCGGATCCGCGACTACGTGCTGATCCAGATCGAGGACCGGGGGCTCGGCCTCAGCGACGAACAGCTCGACTCGCTCAACCGGCGACTGGCCGCGCCGCCGACCGTCGACGTGGCAGCGTTCCGGCTGATGGGTCTGGCCGTGGTGAGCCGGCTCGCCTCCCGGTACGGGATCCGGGTCGAGCTGCGCCGCAACGTCGAGGGCGGCACTGTCGCCCAGGTCACGCTGCCGAACTCGACAGTGGTGCTGCCGGCCAACCGTGGTCAGGCCCCGCTGACCCGGCCGCGCCAGCCGCTGGCCGTCGAGCAGTCACCGCTGAGCCAGGTCGGCGTCGCCGACGCGCTTGCCGGCGCCGGCCGGGGCGCCGCCACCGCGACGCTCGCCGACGGGTGGCGCGGGGCGACCACCGCCCCGCCCGCCAGGTGGCAGGCGCCCGCCGAGGCGCGGGACACCACTCCCGCCGTACAGCTGGGCGGGGCGACCGGCACGTTGCCGGCGGTCCCGGCGCCTCCGGCAACGCCGGCCCCGGTCTCCGGGGCGGGCTGGTCGGCCGGCGGGCCGACGGTGGCGTACCCGGCGCTGGACCCGCTGCCCAAGCGGTCGCCGGGCGTCGAGGCCGCCCAGCCGGTCGCACCTCCGGCCTACCAGCCGCTCGCCGCGGCGCCGGCGGTGGAGACCACCCCGGCGACGCCCGTGGTGGCCCGTCCCGAGCAGCGGGCCGAGGCCCCGATATTCCGGGAGATGGAGGCGGTCTGGTTCCGTTCGCACGGAGAGGACGAGACCACGAACTTCACTCGGCCCACCTTCGACCCGCCGCCCGCGCCGGCCCAGCCGGCCGTGCCGCCGCCAGCGGCGTCGGCTCGCCCGCCCCTGCCCACCCGTCC
>NZ_JAGPXV010000068.1:0-15053 GCF_018070405.1 Micromonospora sp. D75 | reverse complement strand
AACATGCCCATGTGGCTGCACATGCTGATCGGCGTCGGCGCCGCGCTTCTGGGCACGCTCGTCGCCCGGGCCTCCGGCTTCGCCGAGACCGCCGGCATCGACTGGCGCGAGCTGATGCTGCAGGTGCTGTTCGCCGCGATCGGCGTGGCCCTGGTGGCCGGTGTCGGCCGTCGCCGCGGCGTCTCGCGCTACTGACCCCGCACCACGCGCCTCGACGGGCGCCCGGCCTCACCGGCCGGGCGCCCGTCGGCGTTCGTGGGCTCTGAACTGCCCGGACGGCATCGATGTCGGCCGGGCCCCGGCTGCGATACGGTCGCCTGTGCCCTCCGTCACGAACACCCCCTGTTGTAAAGGAAATTTTCCTACTAAGGTGCGGCGGAGAAGGTTAGTGCCAAACGGCCCTGAGGGAGATATGGCGTGAACAGGTGGAAGCGGCTGGCTCCGGTCACCGCCATCGTGGCGTCGGCCGCGTTGGTGCTGACCGCGTGCGGTGGCTCCGGCGACGACGACAAGGCCGCCGACAACAGCAAGCTCACTGTGTGGATGATGGGTGAGGGCGGCGACGCCCAGACCGCGTTCCTCGACAGCGTCGAGGCGGAGTTCAAGAAGAAGCACCCCGAGACCGACGTGGTGGTGCAGTACATCCCCTGGCTCGAGGCGCCGAAGAAGTTCCAGGCCGCGCTCGCCGGTGGCGAGGGCCCGGACGTCACCGAGCTGGGCAACACCGAGACCCAGGGCTGGGCCGCTCAGGAGGCCCTGGCCGACGTCTCGGACAAGTTCAACGCCTGGTCCGAGGGCAAGGACATCCTGCCCGACCTGGTCAAGAACGCTCAGCTCGACGGCAAGCAGTACGGCGTGCCGTGGTACGCCGGCGTGCGCGCCGTCTACTACCGCACCGACTGGTTCGCCGAGGCCGGCGTGAAGCCGCCGACGACCTGGGACGAGATGGTCGCCGCCGCGAAGGCGGTGCAGGCCAAGAAGCCCGGCACCTACGGCATCGCCCTGCCCGGCAACTCCGAGCTGCCGTTCTACTCCTTCCTCTGGAGTGCCGGCGCGGAGATCGCCACCAAGGAGGGGGACAGCTGGAAGTCCGGCTACAACACCCCCGAGGCGCAGAAGGCGGTCAAGTTCTGGACCGACCTGGTGACAGTGCACAAGGTCGCCCCGCCGGCCGCCGCCGGGTGGAACGAGGTCGACGCCCGTACCCAGTTCGCCACCGGCAAGGCCGCGATGGCGTTCGCCGGTAGCTGGCAGGGCGGCGCGATGAAGAAGGACAACCCGGACATCGAGAAGGTCTGGGGCACGTTCCCGATCCCCGGCCCGGACGGCAAGGCCGCCCCGGCGTTCGCCGGTGGCTCCGACATCGCCATCTGGAAGGACAGCGAGCGGGCGGCGCTGGCCTGGGACTACATGACCGTGCTGCTGAGCAAGCAGAAGGACAAGGAGTTCGCCAGCAGCCTCGGGTTCTTCCCGGTCTACCAGGACCTGGTCAGCAGCGGTGACTACGCCAACGACAAGGTGATGGCGGCGTTCGCCACGGCCATCCAGAACACCAAGCTGACCCCGCTCACCCCGAAGTGGGTCGAGGTCAGCCGCACCAAGACGGTGACCCAGGCGATGAACAGCTCGGTCATCAAGGGCCAGAAGACGGTCGAGAAGGCCACCGCCGACGCGGCCACCGAGATCGAAAGCATCCTCAACGCCAAGTGACCACGCTGACCGAGGCCACCGGCGAGGCCGCCGCGCGGGAGACCCCCGCGCGGCGGCGCCGTCGCCGGGTGGACCACCTTCCGTACCTTCTGCTCCTGCCCTGCCTGGCGATCATCGCCGTGCTGCTGCTCTGGCCGCTCGGCCAGGTCGTGTGGATGTCCTTCCACAAGCTGGACAGCGTCCGGCAGCTGCGCGGCGACCGCGAGTGGCCATGGATCGGCCTGGCCAACTACGCGCAGATCCTCGGCGACCCGTTCTTCCGTACGGTGCTGCGCAACACGGTGCTGTTCGCGGTCGCCAACGTGGCGCTCACGATGGTCCTCGGCACGCTGGTCGGGCTGCTGCTCAACCGCCTGGGCAAGAAGATGGCCACGTTCGTGGCGAGCTGCGTGATGCTCGCCTGGGCCACCCCGGCGCTGACCGGCACGATCGTCTGGAAGTGGATCTTCGACGACACGAGCGGTCTGGTCACGTGGCTGTTCAACAAGCTCCCGGACGGGCTGTCCACGGCGCTGTTCGGGCGCAGCGACTGGACCGGGTACGGCTGGTTCAACGACCCGCTGCTGTTCTTCGCCATCCTGACGCTCGTGGTGGTCTGGCACTCGTTCCCGTTCATCGCGGTGAGCGTGCTGGCCGGGCTCAAGAGCGTGCCGACGGAGTTGCAGGAGGCGGCCCGGGTCGACGGCGCCGGCCCGTGGAAGGTGTTCTGGAAGGTGACGTTCCCGATCCTGCGGCCGGTCTTCGGCATCCTCGTGGTGCTCTCCACGATCTGGGACTTCAAGGTCTTCACCCAGCAGTTCGTGCTGGCCGGCGGCACCCAGGACCGGTCGACGTTCATGCTGTCGATCTACTCGTACGCGGAGGCGTTCTCACCGCCGCCGAAGTACGGCCTCGGCTCCGCCATCGCCGTGATCCTCACCGTGATCCTGCTCGTGGTGACCGCCCTGTACGTCCGCATGGTGCTGCGGCAGGAGGACGAATGATGAAGAAGATCGCCCTCAACGGCGCGGGCCTGCTGGTCGCGCTCTTCGCCGCGTTCCCGGTCTACTGGATGGTGGCGACGTCGCTGAAGCCCAACCGGGAGATCTTCTCGTCCACGCCCCGGCCGGTGCCGGCCGAGCCGACGCTGGAGCACTACCGGGAGATCCTCACCGGCAACCTGATCCCGGGCGTGACGTTCACCGACTTCTTCCTCAACAGCGTGCTCGTCGCGGGGGCCACGGTGCTGCTGAGCGGGCTGGTCGCCCTGCTCGCCGCGACAGCCGTGGCCCGGTTCCGGTTCAAGCTGCGCACCACGTTCCTGATCATGCTGCTGGTGGTGCAGATGATCCCGCTGGAGGCGCTGGTCATCCCGCTGTTCCTGATGATCCAACGGCTCGGTCTCTACAACACGCTGCCCAGCCTGATCCTCACGTACCTCGGCTTCTCGCTGCCGTTCGCGGTCTGGATGCTGCGCGGCTTCGTCGCCGCGGTGCCGAAGGAACTGGAGGAGGCCGCCGCCATCGACGGCGCCAGCCGGGCCCAGACGTTCCGCAAGGTGCTGTTCCCGCTGGTCGCGCCCGGCCTGGTCGCCACCAGCATCTTCTCGTTCATCACCGCCTGGAACGAGCTGATCTTCGCGCTGACCTTCATCAACGACCAGCAGAAGTACACGCTGCCGGTGGCGATGACGTTCTTCTTCGGCCGCGACGACACCGCCTGGGGCTCGGTGATGGCCGCGTCCACGCTGTTCACCCTGCCGGTGATCGTCTTCTTCCTGCTGGTGCAGCGCCGGATGGTCTCCGGCCTGGTCGCGGGAGCCGTGAAGGGCTGAGGGCGGCGGGCCGGTCAGGCCGCGGCGAACACCTCGGCGCGTACCTCGGTGGCCGGGTCGCCCTTCACCCGGGCCCAGGAGCCCTGCTCGGCGGTCCACTCCAGGTTGCCGAAGCGGACCTTCTTCACGCCGTGGTCGTCGGCGTGCGAGACCAGCCAGTGCGCGTACCGCCAGCCGTTGCGGTCGTCGCCCGCCGGCACGGTGAGCGCGGTCAGGTCCGTCGCCGTGGCCAGCCGGGGCAGCCCCCAGTCCAGCGACAGGCTCTCCAGCACGGCGCTGGCGGCGGCCGGCCCGCGCATCGTCGGCGGCGAACTCACCGTGCAGGCCACCGCGCCGGTCGCGTGGCCGAGCAACGCGCGGGTCAGGACCTCCGACTCGTCGGCCCACTTCTCGTACGCCTCGGGGAAGGCCGACCGCTGCACCCGCTGGGCGGCGTCGGTGACCCGCATCCGCTCCCAGCCCTTGACCTTCTTCAGCGCGGCGTAGAACTTGTTCGCCGCGTACCGCGGGTCCTGGACCTGCTCCGGGGTGCCCCAGCCCTGGCTCGGGCGCTGCTGGAACAGGCCGAGCGAGTCGCGGTCGCCGTGCGCGATGTTGCGCAGGTGCGACTCCTGGTACGCGGTCGCCAGCGCCACCACCACCGCCCGCTCGGGCATCCGGCGCTGCATGCCGATGGCCGCGATGGTCGCCGCGTTCGCCATCTGGTCGGCGCCGAGCACCACCTCGCCGTCGGCCTGCACCGTGCAGGTCCGGCTGGCCAGGGGGAGCCGCAGGTGCTCGCCGAACTGCTTGGTCACGACATAGACCGCGAGCAGCGCCAGTACGCACACCGCAACACCAGATGCCACGATCGCCGCTCGCGTCCGCACCCGCACCCCCTGTCCCGACAGTCCGACAAGCGTACGTCGGCCCCGCGCCGCCGCGTCTCGGCCGAGTGGCCGTCCCGCCACCACGTGACCGGCGCCGTGCCGCCGCGCGGGGCCCGCCACCACCGAAGGTGACCAGCCGGGCCCCGCCGCGCACCTCAGTCTCCGGCGGGCACCCAGGCGGCGGGCCGCTTCTCCCGGAACGCCATGACGCCCTCACGCCCCTCGTCGGAGAGGAAGTACCCGGTGGACAGCGCCGCCAACTCGGCGATCTCGGCCCGCAGATCCGTGGCGGCGGGCCGGCGCAGCAGCTCCTTCGCCCCGGCCAGCGCACCCGGCGCGCCCCTGACCAGCGAGGCGCAGTAACGCTCGACGGCGGCGTCCAGCTCGCCGGCCGGCACCGCGGCGGTGACCAGGCCGACCTCGGCGGCGCGGCGGCCGTCGAACGTGTCGCCGGTCAGGTACAGCTCGGCGGCGGCCCGCTGGTCCAGCCGGGGCAGCACGGTCGCCGAGATCACCGCCGGGATCACCCCGATCCGCACCTCGGTGAACGCGAACGTCGCCTCCTGCGCGCAGACCGCCAGGTCGGCGGCGGCGATCAGGCCCAGCCCACCGGCCCGGGCCGGCCCGGCGACCTTCGCGACCACCGGCTTCGGGCACTCCCGCACCGCCACCAGCACGTCGCCGAGCATCCCGGCGGGCACCGTGCCGCTGGCGTACGCGGCGGCGGTCTCCTTCAGGTCGGCGCCGGAGCAGAAGACCGGGCCGGTGTGGTCGAGCACGATCGCGCGTACCGCGTCGTCGGCGACCGCGTCGGCGAGCCCGGCCAGCAGCTGGGTCATCAGGGGCGTGGAGAGCGCGTTGCGGTTGTGCGGGCTGTCCAGGGTGAGGGTGGTCACCCCACGGGCCGTGGCGACTCGCACGAGAGCGTCCGGAGAGGTCATGCCGGGCACACTAGTGGCCATGCCCGGCGTCCTTCCAGAAGGCGAACCCGTCCCGCGCGACGGATCGCTGCCCGCCACCGCCCGTCGCGCCGTCGGCGCGCGCGGCTTCGGCGTGTACGTCCACGTGCCGTTCTGCGCCAGCCGGTGCGGTTACTGCGACTTCAACACGTACACCGCCTCCGAGCTGGGCGGCGGGGCGAGCCGGGAGACGTACGCCGACTCGGTGCTGGCCGAGCTGGCGCTGGCCGCCCGGGTGCTGGGCGACTCGCCGCCGCAGCGGGTCGACACCGTCTTCGTCGGCGGCGGCACGCCGACGCTGCTGCCCGCCGACGACCTGGCCCGCATCCTCGACGGCATCGACCGCGTCTGGGGGCTGGCCGCCGACGCGGAGGTGACCACCGAGGCCAACCCGGAGTCGGTGACCCCGGAGTCGCTCAAGACGCTGCGGGCGGCCGGCTACACCCGGATCTCGCTGGGCATGCAGTCCGCCGCGCCCGGAGTGCTCGCGGTGCTGGACCGGCGGCACAGCGCGGGCCGGGCCACCGCCGCCGCGCTGGAGGCGCGCGACGCCGGGTTCGAGCACGTGAACCTGGACCTGATCTACGGCACGCCGGGCGAGACGGCAGACGACTTCGCCGCCTCGCTGGCCCAGGTGGTCGACGCCGGGGTGGACCACGTCAGCGCGTACGCCCTGATCGTGGAGGACGGCACCCGGCTGGCCGCGCGGATGCGCCGGGGCGAGCTGCCGTACCCCTCCGACGACGTGGCGGCGGACCGCTACCTGGCCGCGGAGGCGGCGCTCGGCGCGGCCGGCTTCTCCTGGTACGAGGTGTCGAACTGGGCCCGCTCGGCGGCGGCGGCGTGCCGGCACAACCTGCTCTACTGGACCGGCGCCGACTGGTGGGGCCTGGGCCCGGGGGCGCACAGCCACGTCGGCGGCGTGCGCTGGTGGAACGTCAAGCACCCGAGCGCGTACGCGGCGCGGCTGGCCGAGGGCGCCTCGCCGGCACTGGCCCGGGAGGTCCTCAGCGCGGACGAGCAGCACATGGAGGACGTGATGCTGCGGGTGCGGCTCGCCTCCGGGCTGCCGCTGGACGTGCTGGACGAGCCCGGCCGGGCGGGCGCCGAGCGGGCCCGGGACGCCGGGCTGCTCGACGCCGGGGCGTACGGGCGGGGGCTTGTGGTGCTGACGCTGCGCGGACGGCTGCTGGCCGACGCGGTGGTACGCGACCTGCTGCCGTGACCGGCGCCGGCCGGCCGCCCCCTCGGCCGGCCGGCGGTGTCACTTCACGAAGTTGTAGGTCATCGGGTAGCGGTAGAGCACACCCTCGTTGGCCTTGACCCCGCCGATGATCCCGAAGATCAGCGGCACCAGCCAGACCAGCATCGGGACGAAGAACAGGATCCCGCAGGTGATGACCGTGATCACCCAGGCGAGGACGCTGGCGATGGTCCAGGTGATCTGGAAGTTCAGCGCCGCGACCGCGTGGGCGCGTACGGTCGGCGACTGCTGGCCGCGGGTCATCATCGCGATCAGCGGGGCGACCCAGCCGAGCAGACCGCCACCGATGATGACGCCCGCGGCGCCACCGAAGTGCGCCACCAGGGCCCAGGTCTTCTCGTCGTTGTTGGCGTACCCGGCCGGGCCGTAGCCGCCACCGCCGGGATAGCCGCCACCGGCGCCGTAGCCCGGCGCGCCGGCCGGCGGGGGGTAACCACCAGGGGGCGGGTAGCCGCCCGGCGGAGGCTGGGCACCGGGGGGCGGGTAGCCGCCCGGGGGCGGATAGTCACCGGGCGGGGGATACCCGCCCGCGCCCGGCGCGCCGGACAGTGGAGCGGTGGGCGGCTCGCCGGAGCCGTAGGGCGCCGACGGGTCGGGCTGGGGGCCGGAGTCCCCTGCTCCGGGAGGGCGAGGAGGTTCAGTCATGGAGGTCACGGTAGGGCCAGCGGGCAAGTCGCACCAGGGCGACACAGACCGAGCGTGACCGGCTGTTCGGCCCTGGCGTGCCGCGCGGTGTGGTGGGCCGCACCGCAGGTCCGTCAGGCGATCATCGCGTCGGTGGGGGTGCCGACGTAGACTGGCACTCGCTACAGTCGAGTGCCAGCCGCCCGGCGGATGCCGCGTGCCGGCCCGGCCGAGGTGTGTCAGGAGGTGGGGACATGGGTCTCGACGACCGCAAACTCGCCGTGCTGCGCGCGATCGTCGAGGACTACGTCGCCACGCAGGAGCCGGTGGGCAGCAAGGCCCTGGTCGAGCGGCACCAGCTCGGCGTCTCCCCGGCGACGGTGCGCAACGACATGGCGGTGCTGGAGGAGGAGGGCTACATCCGGCAGCCGCACACCAGCGCCGGCCGGGTGCCCACCGACCGCGGCTACCGCCTCTTCGTGGACCGGCTCTCCCGGGTCAAGCCGCTCAGCCCCGCCGAGCGCCGCGCCATCGAGCGCTTCCTGGTCGGCGCGGTCGACCTGGACGACGTGGTGCACCGCACGGTCCGGCTGCTCGCCCAGCTCACCCGGCAGGTCGCCGTGGTGCAGTACCCGAGCCTGGCCCGGTCCAAGGTGCGTCACCTGGAACTCGTGCCGATCTCCACCACCCGGCTGATGGTCGTCATGATCGCCGACACCGGCCGGGTCGAGCAGCGGCTCGTCGAGCTGCCCGCCCCGGTTCCCGCCGACGACGTGACCGACCTGCGCCGGCTGGTGAACGAGAAGCTCGTCGGCAGCCAGCTCTCCGAGACGCCGCCGCTGGTGCAGGCCCTGGTGGACGAGTCCGCGCCGCACCTGCGCCCGGCCATGACCACGCTGTCCACGGTGCTGCTGGAGACACTCGTGGAACGGCACGAGGAGCGCCTCGCGCTGGCCGGCCAGGCCAACCTCACCCGGGGCGGCCTGCTCGACTTCCAGGGCTCGCTGCGGCCGATCCTGGAGGCGCTCGAAGAAGAGGTAGTGCTGCTCAAACTGATCGGCGAGACCGAGCCGAGCACCACCCGCGTGCTGATCGGCGACGAGAACGAGTTCGACAACCTGCGGGCCGCCTCGGTGGTCAGCACCGGCTACGGACCGGGCAGCACCATCGTCGGTGGGCTCGGCGTGCTCGGGCCGACCCGGATGGACTACCCCGGCAATATCGCCATGGTGAGGGCCGTGGCACGCTACGTGGGCGAACTGCTGGCCCAGAACTGACCAGTCAGGGCCGACGGCCGGTTGCGGCCGACGACCGGAGCGACGCGAGACGAACATGAGGACACCTAACGCAGTGGCCAGGGACTACTACGGCATTCTCGGCGTGAGCCGGGAAGCCTCCGACGACGAGATCAAGCGCGCCTACCGCAAGCTGGCGCGGCAGTACCACCCGGACGTCAATCCGGACCCGGAGGCCCAGGAGAAGTTCAAGGACATCAACGCCGCGTACGAGGTCCTCTCGGACGACCGGAAACGGCAGATCGTCGACCTCGGCGGCGACCCGCTCGCCCCCGGCGGCGGTGGCATGGGCGGCCCGGGCGGGCCCGGCGGCGCCGGTCCGTTCGTCGGTTTCCAGGACATCATGGACGCGTTCTTCGGCGGCGCGGCGGGCGGCAGCCGGGGACCCCGGCCGCGCACCCGGCCCGGCGCGGACGCGATCCTGCGCCTGGAACTGGACCTCAACGAGACCGCGTTCGGCGTCGAGGCGCCGATCACCGTCGACACCGCGGTGCTCTGCACCACCTGCTCCGGCGCCGGCACCGCCGCCGGCACCCACCTGGCCACCTGCGAGGCGTGCGCCGGCCGGGGCGAGGTGCAGTCGGTGCAGCGCACGTTCCTCGGCCAGGTGGTCTCCGCCCGGCCGTGCACCGTCTGCCAGGGCTACGGCACCACCATCCCGCATGCCTGCCCGACCTGCGCCGGTGAGGGCCGGGTGCGTACCCGCCGCTCGCTGACCGTCAAGATCCCGGCCGGCGTCGAGGACGGCATGCGCATCCGCCTGGCCCAGCAGGGCGAGGTCGGCCCGGGCGGCGGCACCGCCGGCGACCTCTACGTGGAGATCCACGAGCGGCCGCACGACGTCTACTCCCGCAAGGGCGACGACCTGCACTGCCGGGTGACGGTGCCGATGACCGCCGCCGCGCTCGGCACCCGGCTGACCATCAAGACGCTGGACAGCGAGGAGACCGTCGACGTCAAGCCCGGCACCCAGCCCGGCAGCACGCTGCGGCTGCGCGCCCGGGGCGTACCGCACCTGCGCGGCACCGGCCGGGGTGACCTCTACGTGCACCTGGACGTGCGTACCCCGACCAAGCTCGACGCCGACCAGGAGCGGATGCTGCGCGACTTCGCCAAGACCCGCGGCGAGGAGGTCGCCGAGCTGACCAAGCAGGGCGGCTTCTTCTCCCGGATGCGCGACGCCTTCAACGGGCACGCCTGAGGTGTCCGCCCCGCTGTTCCTGGTCGAGGCGCTGCCCACCGGTGACACGCTGACGCTGGACGGCCCGGAGGGCCACCACGCGGCCACCGTGCAGCGGCTGCGGGCCGGTGAGGAGCTGCTGCTCGCCGACGGCCGGGGCGGCACCGCCGCCGCGGTGGTCACCGCCGTCGGCCGGGGCACGCTCGACCTGCGCGTCACCAGCCGGGGGTACGCGGACGCGCCCGTCCCGCGGCTCGTCGTGGTGCAGGGCATCGCCAAGGGCGACCGGGGTGAACTCGCCGTGCAGGCGATGACCGAGGTCGGGGTGGACGAGATCGTGCCGTGGGCGGCGTCCCGCTCGGTGGCGCAGTGGCGCGGCGACCGGGGCGTACGGGCCCGGCAGAAGTGGGTGGCCACCGCCCGGGAGGCGGCCAAGCAGGCCCGCCGTCCGTGGCTGCCGGTGGTGGCCGGCGCCCCGGACGAGTCCACCGCCACGGTGGCCCGCCGGATCGCCGGCGCGGCCGCCGCGTTCGTGCTGCACGAGGGCGCGCAGGACCGGCTGACCACAGTCGACCTGCCGACGGCCGGGGAGATCGTCCTGGTGGTCGGCCCGGAGGGCGGCATCGCCGACCACGAGCTGGCCACGTTCGCCGAGGCGGGCGCCCGCACGGTCCGCCTGGGCCCGTCGGTGCTGCGTACGTCCACAGCGGGCGTGGCCGCCCTGACAGTCCTGGCCACCCGCCTGACCCACTGGTAGCGGGGGAGGCGTGGGTCAGGAGCGGAGGTAGGAAGCGCCGTTCAGGTCGATGATCGTTCCTGAGGCCCACTCGGCCTCGGGGCTCGCCAGCCAGTGCACCGCCGCCGCGATCTCCTCCGGACGCGCCACCCGGTGGAACGGGGACTGCGCGCGTACCGCCTCGCCCCGCTCTGCCTTCAGGTGCTCGTTGGTCATGTCCGTCTCGACGAAGCCGGGCGCCACGCAGGCCACCCCGATGCCGTACGGCGCCAGGGCCACCGCCAGCGACTGGGCCATCGCGTTCATCCCGGCCTTGCTGGCGCCGTACGCCGGGTTGGCCGGCTCGCCCCGGAACGCGCCCCGGGACGAGACGTTGACGATCCGGCCCCCACTGTCGCGCATGTGCTGCGCGGCGCACCAGGCCGCGTTCGCCGCGCCGACCAGGTTGGTGTCGAGCACCTCCCGCCACCGCGCCCGCCACTGCTCGTAGCTGCTCTCGAAGACCGGGTGCGGGGGATCGGCCGGCCCGAACACACCGGCGTTGTTCACCAGCACGTCGAGGCCACCGAGCCGCTGGGCCGCCTCGTCCACCATGGCGCGTACCGCGTCGGGGTCGGCCAGGTCGGCGCGCACCACCACGTGCCCGTCGCCGGGCAGCTCGGCGCGCAGCCGTTCCGCCAGCTCGGCGGAGTCCCGGTGGTGGATCGCCACCCGGTCCCCACCTGCGGCGAACGCTCGCGCCACCGCCCGCCCGATGCCCCGCGAGGCCCCCGTCACCAGCACCGCCCGTCCCGCCATGGCGGCCATCCTGCCGCACCGGCCCGGGGTGTTAAGAAGGGCCCCTTCCCATGCCGGAGGCGTTAAGCGGGGGCCCTTCCTTACACTGCTGCGATGGACTGCCTCTTCTGCCGGATCGTCGCCGGGGAGATTCCCGCCACCATCGTCCGCGAGACCGCCACCACCCTGGCCTTCCGGGACATCGACCCGAAGGCGCCCACGCACGTGCTGGTGATCCCGAAGGAGCACTACGCCGACGTGGCCACGCTGGCCCAGGGCGCGCCCGAACTGGCCGGGGAGGTGCTCCAGACCGCCGCCGTGGTGGCCGAGGAGGAGGGCCTGACCGTGGACGGGTTCCGGCTGATGTTCAACACCGGCCCGTACGGCGGCCAGGAGGTCTTCCACGTGCACGCCCACCTGCTCGGCGGCGCGCCGCTCGGCCCGATGCTCTGCCGATGACCGACGTGTCCGACCGGCTCGGCCGGATGGTGCGCCAGGCGCAGGCCACCGGGCGGATCCCGGCGGTGTCGGCCGCCCTGCACCGCGCCGACCGGCCGCTCTGGACCTGCGCCGTGGGCGACACCGGCAACGACACCCCGCTGGGGCCGGAGACGGTGTTCCGGATCGGCTCGGTCACCAAGACGTTCACCGCGGCACTAGTCATGCAGTGCCGCGACGACGGCCTGCTCGACCTGGACGACCCGGTCGGGCGGCACCTCGACCTGCCGGCGCACGGCGAGCTGACCGTACGCCGGCTGCTGTCGCACACCGCCGGCCTGCAACGCGAGCCCCACGGCGACGTGTGGGACAGCCTGCGCGCCCCGGCCGTGGAGGAGCTGCTGGCCGACCTGGCCCGGGTCGAGCGGGTGCTGCCCACCGGGCGGCGCTTCCACTACTCCAACCTCGGCATGGCCCTCCTGGGCGAGATGGTGGCCCGGCTGCGCGGCGGGACCTGGGCCGAGGTGCTGGCCGACCGGGTCCTCGCCCCGCTCGGGCTGACCGCCACCGGTCCGGCCCCGACCGAGCGTGCCGCGACCGGGTTCCTGGTCGACGCGTACTCCGACGAGGCCCACCCGGAGCCACCGGCCGACTTCGGCGCGGTGGCCCCCGCAGCCCAGCTCTGGAGCACCGCGCCGGACATGGCCCGCTGGGCCGCCTTCCTGGCCGACCCGGCGGCGCTCGACCCGGACGGCGCGGTGCTCGCCGCGGCTACCGTCGAGGAGATGCGCTGGCCGCTCACCACCACCGACGAGTCGGTCTGGACGGCCGGCTTCGGCCTCGGGCTGATCCTGGTGCCGCAGCCCGAGCGGGTGACCCACGTGGGGCACGACGGCGCGATGCCCGGATTCCTCGCCGCCGTCTACGGGCGGCGCGGCGGGCAGGGCACCGCCGGGGCGATGGGCGCCGCGGTGCTCGGCTCGTCCGGCGCCGGCGTGGAGGTGTTCGACCTGGCGCACCGGCTGCTCGCCGCCGCCGCCGAGCACGACCCGGCGGAGATCGAGCCGTGGCGTCCCGGCCCGCCCGCGCCGGCGCACCTGCGCGGCATGCTGGGCCGCTGGTGGGGCGAGGGTTTCGAGTACGTCTTCTCCTGGCACGACGGGACGCTGCGGGCCCGGGGCGCGGACGACCCGGCCGGGAAGCCGCCTGCGGTGTTCGCGCCGCTGCCGGACCGGCCGGACGTGTTCCGCACGGTCTCCGGCCGCGAGGTGGGGGAGCTGCTGCGGCTCACGCGCGACGAGCACGGCGTGGTGGTCCGGATGCACTGGGCGACCTACCGCTTCACCCGGCGCCAGGAGACCTTCGACGGGTACGACTTCCGCGCCGGTGACTGATCGCCGAGCGCCGGAAATGGGCGCGGTGTGCGCGGTGCCGACCCGATACGATGGGAGGTAACCGTACGCCGCGCCAGCAGGGCCCGGCACAGAGAAGCGGAGAGCAGGTGGCGCAGGGCCCGACGGCCCGACCTATGACCGGCACCCCACCTCCCGGCACGCCGCGCGTGCAGACCAGGATCACGGTCGGAGACCAGAAGATCATGGTGAACCTGCTCGGCGCGGGCGACGAGATCCTGCGACTCGTCGAGCGTTCGGTCAACAGCGACGTCCACGTGCGCGGCAACGAGATCACCATCACCGGCGCGCCCGCCGACAACGCCCTCGCCGAGCGTCTCTTCAGTGAGCTGCTCGAACTGATCGAGAAAGGCGAGACCCTGACCACAGACGCGGTACGGCGTACCGTCGGCATGCTCGAGCAGGGCGGCGCCGAGCGGCCCGCCGAGGTTCTGACGCTCAACATCCTCTCCCGGCGCGGCCGCACCATCCGTCCCAAGACGCTCGGGCAGAAGAAGTACGTCGACGCGATCGACGCGCACACCATCGTCTTCGGGATCGGCCCGGCCGGTACCGGCAAGACCTACCTCGCGATGGCGAAGGCAGTGCAGGCGCTGCAGGCCAAGCAGGTCAACCGGATCATCCTGACCCGCCCGGCGGTCGAGGCGGGGGAACGGCTGGGCTTCCTGCCCGGCACCCTGAACGAGAAGATCGACCCCTACCTGCGCCCGCTCTACGACGCGCTGCACGACATGCTCGACCCGGAGACCATCCCGAAGCTGATGGCCGCCGGCACGATCGAGGTCGCGCCGCTGGCATACATGAGGGGCCGCACGCTTAATGACGCGTTCATCATCCTGGACGAGGCGCAGAACACCACGCCCGAGCAGATGAAGATGTTCCTCACCCGGCTCGGCTTCGGCTCCAAGATCGTCGTCACCGGTGACGTCACCCAGGTGGACCTTCCCGGCGGGACGACCAGCGGCCTGCGCGTGGTCCGGGAGATCCTGAACAACGTCGAGGACGTGCACTTCGCCCAGCTCTCCAGCTCCGACGTGGTCCGCCACAAGCTGGTGGGTGAGATCGTCGACGCGTACGCCCGCTGGGACGCCGAGCGGGAGAACCAGCAGGCCCAGAGCGTGCACGCCGTACCCGGGCGGACCGCCCAGGGCGGCCGGGCCGGCCGGCGCCGCTGACCACCGGCGCAAGCCGTCACACCATCAGAGGAAGACAGTTGTCCATCGAGATCGCCAACGAGTCGGGTGTCGAGGTCGACACCGACGCCGTGCTCGCCGTCGCGCGGCACGCCCTCGACGAGATGGGGGTCAACCCCCTCGCCGAGCTGTCCGTGCTGCTCGTCGACATCGAGTACATGTCGGAGCTGAACCACCGCTGGATGGGCGGCGACGGCCCGACCGACGTGCTCGCCTTCCCCATGGACGAGGGCAGCGTCGACCACGGCCCGGGCGAGAGCGCCCCGGCCGGCGGTGAGCCGGCCCTGCTCGGCGACATCGTGCTCTGTCCGGAGGTGGCGGCCAAGCAGGCCGCCGTGGCCGGGCACTCGGCGGCCGACGAGCTGCACCTGCTCACCGTGCACGGCGTGCTGCACCTGCTCGGCTACGACCACGCCGAGCCCGAGGAGGAGCGGGAGATGTTCGGTCTCCAGGCCCGGCTGCTGGCCAGCTGGCGGTCGACCCGGTCGCGGTGATGGACACCTTGGCGGCGGTCCGCGCCCCCGCCGGCCTGCCCGATCTTCAACTCCTGGTCTTCGCCGCCGGGCTGGTGGTCCTCGCCGGCCTGATCGCGATGACCGAGGCGGCGCTCGCAGCGGTCTCCCCGGCCCGCGCCGCGGAGCTGACCCGGGACGGGGCGCGCGGCGGGCGGGCCCTGCAGGTGGTCGCCGGTGACGTGGTCCGCCATCTGAACCTGCTGCTCCTGCTGCGGCTGCTGGCCGAGCTGACCGCCACCTGCGCGACCAGCGTGGTGGCGGTCAGCTC